>JBGPHF010000032.1:0-9506 GCA_041484215.1 Nitrospirota bacterium | reverse complement strand
TGAAGACGCTTTGCTTCCCTTCTGCTCATCGTGATCATGTCCTTTTCCGCCACAATGCCCTCCCTGTATGGTCGAGCATTATAACTGGGAATAGGACATTTCTATTTTGGCAAATTAGGACATTATCATTGTGGGATTACACAAGGAGCGAGAGAACTTGTCAAGCCAAAGTAGAAATGTCCTATTCTAACCAAAATAGAAATGTCCGGTTTTTAAGGAGCTACGATAGGTTGTTCCCGTTTCCTTCTCTTTGAGATAAAGAACTTCTTCCAAGGATGATCTGCTGGAGGAATCCACGGTCTTTTCTCTTGCAACAGGAGCGGTGATTCTGCTGTGTCCTTAGTCGGCTCTTTGGTTATTTTTCGGTAGCGCAGATCTTGTCCGTTGTAGGTTATGTGCATGGTGCCGTCGAGCCGTTCTTCCACCGTGACGATTTTCGCCCGTGTCGTCTGTTCGATCTGATAGAGAATATTGTTATAGGCGATGGTAAAGTCGTTCTTGACCGTGCGATCCTCTTTGATGCAGAGAATGCGGTCCAGTTCTCTGCTGTGCAGTGCGGGCCGGTGTAGGTCGATCTCGGATGCAGCTTCTTTCTTGAACTTTCTGTTGTGCTTCGGCAAATAGGTTATGAGAAAATCGTTTGCCTCATCCACATTTTTGATCCCCAGAAGCCGCATCTCTCTGACCAGCCGGTCCTGAAGGGTCTTAAAAAGCCGCTCCACCCTGCCTTTGGCCTGGGGTGAATTGGCATGGATAACCTCTATCGACAACTCTTCCAGACTCTTTTCAAAATGGCTCATGGGCCGCTGACCGTTAAGCTGCTCCTCGATGGTCGGCTCGGCCCAGGATTTGTACGTAGAATGCTTGTCCAGATACACGCTTTGAGGGATGCCGTAGCGCTTGATATACCGCTTCATGCTGTCCATGGCTGGCATGGTGCCCTCATAGTCATAAAAACGGCCATGCACGGTATTGGTAGCATCGTCGATGTATCCCATAAATACGCAGATCGGCCCCCGACCTTCGAACCAGTCGTGATGGGAGCCGTCGATCTGGACCAGCTCGCCCAAATGGGCTCTCCGCTCACGCCGCTGCCGGTGTTTCTTCACCCTGCGCTTCTTGTAGGGGATCTCAGCTTCATTTAGCCATAACCGCAGCGTTTCATCGTTGATCGTTATTCCATGAACCTCTAACAGCTTTTCAGTGGCATGGACCAGATTAAAATCCTTGTACTGTTCTCGAAACAGCTTAAGCGTCTTGTCCTTGATCTTCTTGGGAATGCAATGATTCGATATCTTACCCCGGGACCGGTGGCATATACCCTCATCGCCTTCTTTCCGGATTCGTTTGATCATCCGCCGCATCTGCCGGTCGCTGAGGTTGACCAGTGATGCCGCTTCTGTTTGGCTGATCTTTTTGTCTATTGCCTGATGGATGATGTGTAACCGTTTTGCTTCCTCCCTGCTCATGCTGATCATGTCCTTTTCTGCCACAATGCCCTCCTCGTACGGCAGAGCATTGTACCTGAGATTAGGACATTTCTATTTTGGCGAATTAGGACATTATCATTTTGGGATTACATTTGAAATGCGTGATTGAATCGCCGCAGAAACGTCGAAACGACCCTAGAAAACCAATGTCATCGAATCGTTGAATGACAGGACATGCAAAACATGCGATTCGGGCCGCTGCGTCGCAGATACAGGGTTTTTTTTCCGGTGATCCGATCAACGGAAGGCATATGCGGGTCATGACAGGTGGCGCAGGTCAATAGCCCGTTGTTGTCAAGCGGCATATCCTGGGGTATGGACATGGCGGGCTCCAGGTCGACCGGATGAGAATGCCCGGGGAGTTTGTGACAACCGAGACAAATTTCCCCCACGGGTTTTTTCATGACGCCCCGCGACTTTACGGTAACGTATTCGTGGCAGCTCGTGCAGTTCATCCCTTGCCCGCTGAAGTCGTGTGGCTCCAGCCTCGCCTTTGCAGCGACCGCCATAAACAGTCCTGAAGCGGACACCGCCAAGACAAGAGCCGGGAGCGCAATCCGAACGTTTGAAATTCTGCTAATAGGTGAATTCATGTAATTTTTCTCTCATTTTCTCCGCCGTCTCACGAAACTTGGCCACTTCCCGGACGGAAGCGCTCCCCTTAAAAATAGCGCGGCTCAAACCGGCGACTGCGTCCGACAGTTCTTCGTGCTGCACTTTCAGGTAAGCAAACTTTTTTTGCATATCCTCACGCATGCCGTCCAGTTCCGCGGCCAGTTCCTGAAATTCCTCGCCTGGCCTGAGAAAAATGGCGCTCGCCAAGTCGCCGGAAGCGATCCTTGCAATGTCTTTTTTGATGCTGAAGAGCGGAACCGACAGCTTAATCCAGAGTGAACGGATTGCGAACAGAAGCATAACAGCGAAAAGAAGGAGGGAAATGATATGCACGGAAAGGGCGACTGGCGCAAGCAGCTCCTGTGGAGTTTGTACATTGATGTGTGATGAATACAAGATTGCTTCAAGCTGTTTCCTTGCGATGGCTGCAAAGAGCGATACCGTCACGACGGACCAGACTGTCGTGATAAGGACGAACCTCAGAATGAATTTTGATTGAAAATCTTTTTTGATAAAATAAGTTCTGCGGTAAGTCTTTTTCATGTTCTCTCCCTCACTTATCGTGGCATGAAAGGCAAAGTCTGCTCCCCTCATTCGACATCACCAGTTGACCGGGAGCCCGGGAATAGGGATTGTGACAAGAGGTGCATCCTACCGTGCCGTTAATCAGCTTAACAGCGGAGTTGAGTTGGGACAACGGCTTCAACGCCCTCATGTCTCTACGCCTTGCCCTCAGATAGCTCACGCCGACAGGATGAGTGCCCCGCGGGTCCGCCCCTACCAAGGGGAAATCGTGTTTCCACCTGCCGACACGCACCGATGCATCACGGCCGGTGCTTCCGTCATGACAGGACAAACATTGGCGCGACAGTGGATCCAACAAATCTCCGGAACCTTCCTGTTCGAACCTCATGTGCACCGTGTTCATCATTACGTGGGGAATTTCCTCTTCTTTGCCCTTGCCAAGCCTGTCGTGGCAAGCGGCGCAGAAGGCCGGACCTCCGGCTACTCTTCGCAGATACAGGAACTTGCCGGCCAGCCGGTCGCTAGGCGTTGCATGGATGTCATGGCACGTGCTGCACGTCATTTTCCCGTTCCAGGCAAGCGGCAGGTCCTCCGGCAGAGACACCCTCTTCGGCGATATTTCGACGGGATGCGAGGTGTAATTTTCCAGCGCAACATGGCAACGGGTGCAAAGCCGCTTGATAGGCGCCGTCATCCTGAGCGTCTCATGCCTGCCTTTTACCGGCGCTTGCGCATGGCACTCGGGGCACTGGCTTTCTTCAAAGTCGTGAGGGCCGCCGCGCAGCACCGTATAGGCCAGCCCGGCCGCGAAAAAGACTGCCAGCGCGGCAAAGAAACACCTTTTTTTCACGTTCTTATCTCCGCGAGGACGGCGTTCAGCTTTCTGAGGTCTCCGTTTACTTTTTCGAGCGCATGCTCCATGTCGGCAGGTCCGTCGCGGCGTTCCACGAGACCGGAAAGCGTCACTGACTGCGCTTCAAGTCGGGTAAGAATGTCTCTCATCGTTTGCACGCGTTTCTGATATTCGGAGGCTGTGCGGCTCAATTCATCAGCCATGTCAGTAAGATTGTCCTTGAGGCGGAACCGGATATTCCCCTTCAAATTGCCGTTTCCCAATAGCGCTGCCTCCCGGCCAAGTCGATAGGCGGGGCCGGCGATCCGGTGCGAGTAAAACAGGTGGAGATAAATAACCGCAACCGCGATAAAGATCGACAATACGGCATAAACGCCCGCAACCCGGGACAGTATTACCTGGTCCATCCACTCGATGGTTGAGATCAAAGACCCGTAGTCATTGCCAAGAGTGGAAGGGAAAAGCATCAGAAGGCCCACACGGGAGAGCAAAGCGCCAAGCACAACGATCACAAACGTGGAAAGAAAAAGAACCAAGCGGTAATGCTTATGAGTCACGATCGCTTCCATGACGAGTCCTCCATCGAAAATTGGCTAAAGAATTACAACGTAGTCGAGCAATCTGAAAAGGATGTAAGTGAACTTCCTTGACAAGTATAGCTCAAAAGTACGGGACTTTCTGAAAACTAGCCGAAATGGGGGGAGGAGAATATACGGATATTTTTTACATGCGTCGGTGGAGGATAAAACAGAGGGCCAAACAAAAAACGGCGGGTTGCGCCCCGCCGAATCGTTGTCTTGCTATTTCTTTTTCGCCGTCTTCTTTTTCACTGCTTTCTTCGCGCCGCATTTTTTGCCGCATGCCATTGTTATCACCCCCTTGCCCGCTTCCGGTTTCTCGTATTAGACTGGTCAGGGCTTTGTCTGTTTGCGGTTAAGAAACTTTTTCAAGTAGCCCGACAGCGCCGCAACTGCCGCTAAAAGCACTCCCGTCAGCATCGATACGAAAATAACAACCGAGAGTGACGTGTCGATTTTCCAGAAGAGAACCGCGAGGACAACGGGCGTCGCATTCTGAGCGGAAATAACCGCAACGGCAGCGACGATGAGCACTAGACCGACGATGTTCGCCATAATGCCTCCTCAGGTCAGATATTGTTCAGGGCCGTCCGGGCGTCCTGCACGTCCGCGCGGATCTGGCTCACAAGCGCATCTGCATCGGGGAATTTTTTCTCACCGCGCAGGCGTTTGACAAAAACGACTTCCACGTCCTTGCCGTAGAGGTCTCCCTCGAATTCGAACAGAAATACCTCGATGGAGACAGGCCCGGCGTCGAACGTCGGCCTGATCCCGATTGACGCCGCACCCTTGAGCGTACGGCCATCGACCCGGGCAAGCACGGCATAGACGCCGAAAGCGGGAATCAACTCGTTGGACGTTTTCAGGTTCGCGGTGGGAAAGCCCAGCGAGCGGCCCCGGCGCGAGCCGTGTACGACCTCGCCCTCGATAGCATACCATCTCCCGAGGAGCTGCGCGGAGTCTTCGACCTGGCCGTTCGCGATCATGTCGCGGACCGCGGAGCTGCTGACCACCGCTTCGTTCACCCGCACCGGTTCTATTACACCGACACCGAATCCGTGGGTCCGCCCCATTTGCTTGAGGGATTCGATGCTACCCTCCCGCCCCTTGCCGAAGGCGTAGTCATACCCCACATAGACCTCTCGAACGCCGATCTGCTTATGGAGCACGTCGCGGGCAAAGTCCTCCGGATGCTGGTCCGCAAAGGCCCGCGTGAAGTTCGCGCAAATCACCACATCGACACACGTTGCCGCGAAGAGCTTCATCTTGCCGTGAAAGGTGTTAAGCAGTTTTGGCGAACGCTCCGGGGCCAGGACTTTAAGCGGATGCGGCTCGAAGGTAAAAGCGATACTCGTGCCGCCCAGCTCGCGCGCCCGCTCGACGACTTTTTTGAAGATGGCCTGATGCCCCAGGTGCATGCCGTCGAAGTTTCCGAGCGTCAGCACCGGGTTCGGGAATCGTTCTACAAGGTTTTTTACTCCCCGGATGATCTTCATAGCGCTGGGATAATCGCACACTGGGGCAGAATTGTCAACCTCGGGCCGTGCAAAATGTATTGACAATAAAACGGACGCTATGTTATAAAAGAGGTCTTTTGGTGAAAATTTTCTGCGTTCCATAGCAAAGGGTGCACCACATGGCAACGATAGCCCCCTTCCGGGGGACCACCTATGACCATTCGAAAGCAGGCGAAATCAGCGGTCTCGTTTGCCCGCCCTATGATATTATTTCCCCTGCGGAGCAGCAGGAGCTCTACAGAAAAAACCCCCACAATGTGGTCCGCCTCGAATTCGGTTTGGCCAGCCCCGGGGACACCGAGACGGACAACCGGTATACCCGCGCAGCCGCTCTGTTCGACGAATGGTTTAAACAAGGCGCCCTCATCCAAGGCGAGTCTCCGGCCGTTTATATTTACGAGATGGAATACGCAACAGGGAGCGCGGTCAAAAAACTCCGGGGGTTTATCTGTCTCATCAAGCTGGAAGATTACGACTCGGGCATCGTTAAGCCCCATGAGACAACGCTCTCGGGCCCCAAAACTGACCGGCTGAACCTTCTCCGCGCCTGCAAGGCGAGCTTCAGCCAGATCTTTTCGCTTTTTTCCGACCCGCAGGCAAAAGTGACGGACATCCTCGCCAAGGCTTCCGGAAAGCCGGGCGTGGAAGTAAAAAACAGCGACGGGGTCATCCACCGCGTCTGGACACTGACGGATGCAAGGGACATTGCGGCCATTGCAGCGGAGCTGGGGGACAAGCCCTTTTTCATCGCCGACGGACATCACCGCTATGATACGGCGTTGAACTACCGGAACGAACAACGCACGGCTGCGGGGAGCTTTACGGGAACCGAGCCCTATAATTATGTTGCTATGTTCCTGGCGCGGCTGGAAGACCCGGGGCTCATGGTCCTTCCGGCGCATCGCGCGCTCTTCAACCTGAACGACTTTCATCCGCAGCGCTTTGAAGACGACCTGAACCGCTACTTCGACATCGAGCGGATTGATTTCGACCGGAAGTCGGAAACCAAGGACCGACTGACGATCCTGGACACGCTGGCGCACCGCGCGGACCATGCCCACGTCTTCGGCATGCGCGTCAGGGGCGAGCACAGTTACTACCTGCTCACGCTCCGAAACGAGGCTGACCTGGACGCGTTGCTTCCCGACAAGTCGCCCGCCTACCGGAAGCTCGACGTGTCGATTCTCCATCATCTGATCATTGATAAGCTTTTGGGAATTAAAATGGATACGCACAAGCTCGGGTTGAACATCGAATACATCAAGGACGCCGGAGAAGCTGACCAGCGGGTCCATGACGGCACGGCCGAGATCGTTTTTTTCATGAACCCGACGAAGGTGAGCGAGGTCCGGGACGTGGCAGCCGCGGGAGAACGGATGCCTCAGAAAGCCACCTACTTTTATCCCAAGCTCTTGACCGGGCTGGTGATGCATAAGATCGAGTGAGAAAAGTACAAATGCCAAAGCTCAAAGTTCAAATTGCATCTTGATTTTTATCAGCATTGATTTGAACTTTGTATTTTGAAATTTGAAATTTCCGTTAATTTAAGGAGGCTACCATGGCGGTAAGAGTTGCTATCAACGGATTCGGCAGGATCGGAAGGAACGTTTTCCGCGCTTCACAGGGCAACAAGGAGATCGAGATCGTGGCGATCAACGATCTTACGGATACCAAAACGCTGGCGCACCTGCTGAAATGGGACTCCACCTTCGGCGAATTTCCCCATGACATCGTAGCCGGCGAAGGCAAGCTCGTCGTGAGCGGCAAGGACATCACGGTTTCGGCCAAAAAGGACCCGGCCGAACTTCCATGGAGGGACCTGAAGATCGACATCGTCCTGGAGTGCACGGGATTTTTCCTGGACAAAGCGGGAGCAGGCAAGCACATCACCGCCGGGGCCAAGAAGGTCCTCATCTCGGCCCCGGCCAAGGACCCCGATGCGACCTTCGTGATCGGCGTAAACGAAAACACGTATGACCCGGCAAAGCATCATATCATTTCGAACGCCTCGTGCACCACGAACTGCCTTGCGCCGTTTACCAAGGTGGTGCATGACAACTTCGGGATCGTACACGGCCTCATGAACACGATCCACTCCTACACCAACGATCAGAAGCTCCTCGACCTGCCGCACAAGGACCTGCGCCGGGCCCGCGCGGCCGCCGTGTCCATCATCCCGACCTCGACCGGCGCGGCCAAGGCCGTGTCACTCGTGCTGCCCGAACTCAAGGGCAAGCTTGACGGCATGTCGCTTCGAGTACCCACGCCTGACGTATCGGTCGTGGACGTGGTGTTCGAGGTTTCTAAGAAGACGACCAAAGAAGAGGTCAATGCCGCGCTCAAGTCCGCGGCCGAGGGCAGGCTCAAGGGCATCCTCCAATATGAGGAGGCCCCGCTCGTCTCCATCGACTTCAAAGGCAACGCGCATTCCTCCATCATCGATGCGGCGCTCACCAGCGTCATAGAAGGCACCATGGTGAAGGTCGTGTCCTGGTACGACAACGAGTGGGGCTATTCGAACCGGCTCCGCGACCTGGCGATCCTGGTGGCGAAAAAAGGTTTGTAAGGTTCTTTGACTCGGAAGAAGCGGATTTAAAACCGGATAGAATCCGATTTTATCCGCCCGTGATATCCGCTTTAATCCGTGTCAAATGATTTTTGTTTTTTTGTGGAGAGATCAATTGGACAAAAAAACGATCGAAAAGGTCGAGCTCAAAAACAAGCGGGTTTTCATCCGCGCGGACTTTAACGTCCCCTTCGATGAAAACGGCAACATCACCGACGATACGAGGATCCGCTCGACGCTGCCGACGATCAACTACGCCCTCGACGCGGGCGCCAAGGTGATCCTGGCCTCGCACCTCGGCCGCCCCAAAGGCAAGCCCGCTCCCAAGTACAGCCTCGCTCCGGTCGCCACGCGACTGTCGCGCCTGTTGAGCAAAGAAGTGCAGTTCGCCAAGGACTGTATCGGTCCCGAGGTCGAACACCTGGTAGCCGGCATGAGGCCCGGCGACGTACTGCTGCTGGAAAACCTTCGGTTTCACGCGGAGGAGGAAAAAAACGATGAAGCCTTTTCGAAGGCGCTTGCCGCGTTTACGGACGTGTACGTAAACGACGCTTTCGGCACCGCGCACCGGGCACACGCGTCTACGTACGGCATCACCAAGTACGTGAAGTACTCAGTGGCTGGGTTCCTCATGAAAAAAGAGATCACGTACCTCCAGAAAACCGTGGCGAACCCGGTCAGGCCCTTCGTGGCCATCCTCGGAGGCGCGAAAGTGTCAGGCAAGATCGGCGTGATCGAGAACCTCGAAAACAAGGTGGACAAGATCATCGTGGGCGGCGCTATGGCTTTCACCTTCATCAAGGCCCAGGGCCAGGAAACGGGAAATTCGCTCGTGGAACAGGACATGCTCGAAATGGCGGAGCGCCTCAGAAAAAGCGCCCACGATAAGGGCGTCAAGTTCTACCTGCCCGTTGATTTTGTGGTGGCCGAGAACGCGAATGACGGCGCGGAGACCAAGATCGTCACCTCCCAGGAAATTCCGAAAGGCTGGGTCGGCCTCGACATCGGCCCGGCGACCGTGCGGCTCTTTTCCGAAGCGATCCAGGACGCCAAGACCATCATCTGGAACGGCCCCATGGGCATGTTCGAGAAGGACGCCTACTCGCGCGGCACCTTCGCCATCGCGCGCTCGGTGGCGGACGCATACGCCACCACGATCGTGGGCGGCGGAGACACGGACGTGGCCGTGCACCGGGCGGGCGTGTCCGACAGCATCACCTTCATTTCCACGGGCGGCGGCGCGTCGCTTGAGCTGCTTGAGGGCAAGGAACTGCCGGGCTTGGCGGCTTTGACGGATGATAAAGAATAAGACATTTTGAACCACAGGTTAACACAGATAGTAATAGATAAAATTTCTGAGTT
>JBGPHF010000031.1:0-9710 GCA_041484215.1 Nitrospirota bacterium | reverse complement strand
GCCGAGCACTTTGCCGAGCTTCGA
Source organism: Nitrospirota bacterium (assembly GCA_041484215.1). Taxonomy (GTDB): domain Bacteria; phylum Nitrospirota; class UBA9217; order UBA9217; family UBA9217; genus JBGPHF01. The sequence goes on along the minus strand of JBGPHF010000031.1, from coordinate 9,686 downwards.
CGCGCTGCTTTCGTCGACGATGCCGGAGACGCCGATTTTCTGTTCTTCGAGCACCTTTTCGAGCAGGCGTCGCTCGATGACGTCGAACCTGCCTTCTTTCACCAGGGCCGTAATGAGCCATTCCGCCACGATTTTACCCATATCCGAGCTGTCTTGTTTCACGCCCTGAAGTTGAAAATCGAGCACGGCGATCTTCGTCTTCTTGAAATCCGCCGCGGCCGTGGATAAAAAGGCGACGCAGATGAAAGCCAGGGACAGCACGGAACTGCGGATCAGTATTCTCATAACCACCTTCTCCTCTTATGCTCATGCCAACTTCGGCGACCAACCCCGCAGAAAGTTTTTTTCTTATTTGAGAACGTTTCATGTAAAAGTAGCATAATTCGCATGGAAAATCAAATGCTAATTCCCGCGCAGTGCGGGGTTGTCTCGAGAATAGAGTGTAAAGGGTGAGGTATCAGCATTTACCGCTATTTTGCCTGATTGAGGGGCTTACCGGTTCACTCCTGCACAGCCTCAAGCGTTTTTTATTGACAAAACTCGGATACTGTTTTATTATCAATTTTACTTTTTAAATTGAGTGGTTAGATGATTATTCCTTGAAAAAAGAAAGAGATCGGGCAATTGTCATCAGTCTTATAGTTTTGGAACTTGCTCCCGCAGGCGACCCTCATTTCATAAAATCATTCTGAAGGGGATTCATCATTGGCTAAAAAGTCCATCAACGTCGGCATCATTGGCTTTGGCACGGTCGGCACCGGCACCGCGCGCATTCTGACCGAAAACGCCGACATCATTAAACGGAGGCTCGGCGCTCCGGTCGTGCTCAAAAAGATATCCGATCTGGATGTCAAGCGTGACAGGGGCGTTCCGCTCAAGGGCGTTCAACTTACCACCAGTGCCCAGGAAATTCTGACGGACCCGGATATCGACATCGTCGTCGAACTCATCGGCGGGTATAAGCCAGCGAAGGATTTCATTCTCGAGGCGATCAAAAATAAAAAGCACGTGGTAACGGCGAATAAGGCACTGCTGGCCGTGCATGGCGAGGAAATCTACGCCGCGGCCGAAAAGGCGGGCGTGACGCTCGGTTACGAGGCTTCCGTCGCGGGAGGCATCCCGATCCTCGCGGCCATCCGGAACGGGCTTGCCGCGAACAATCTCAAATCCATTTACGGCATCGTAAACGGCACGTGCAATTATATTCTCACGTTGATGACCAATGCGGGCAGGAAGTTCGAGGAAGTGCTGGAAGAGGCCCAGGCCAAGGGATATGCCGAGGCCGACCCCACCTTCGACATCGAAGGCATCGATTCGGCGCACAAGCTTGCCATTCTCACGATGCTCGCCTACGGCAGCCCGGTCAGGTTCGAGGACATCTACACCGAAGGCATCTCCAAGATTACTCCGCTGGACATTGATTTCGCGCGCGAGCTCGGTTATAAAATAAAGTTACTGGCAATCACCAAGATGGTGAACGGCGAAGTCGAAGCGCGCGTGCATCCCACGATGCTGCCCGGGGAGTATCCCCTGGCAGCGGTGGACGGAGTGTTCAACGCGCTTTCCATCGTGGGTGACGCGGTCGGCTCCACGATGTTTTACGGCAGGGGCGCGGGCGATATGCCCACCGGCAGCGCGGTCGTAAGCGACATCGTCGATATCGGGAGGGACATTCTTTCCGGGTCCGTAAACCGCGCGCCTATAGCCGCGTTCCGGGAGCGCTCGGCGCTTAAGATACGCCGGATTGAGGACATCACCTCCTGCTATTACTTGCGGTTTTCCGCCCTCGATAAGCCGGGGGTGCTTTCGCGGATCTCGGGTGTGCTCGGCAAGAACAACATCAGCATCACCTCGGTGATCCAAAAAGGACGCGGGGCCGCCGAGGCTGTCCCCCTCGTGATGATGAGCCACGAGGCCGTGGAACGCGACGTGCGCAAGGCCCTCGACGAGATCAATAAAATGGATTGCGTCGCCGGCCCCACGATGGTGATCCGGGTGGAAGAAGGAAAACAGGGGTAGCTTCAAAATCCGCGCATAACTCCGAACTGCTGCAAGGGGGTTCATAATGGCCGAAGAACTTAAAATAGACAAGACCCTCGATATCAAGGGCCAGGTTTGTCCTTATACCTTCGTTCGCTCCAAACTTGCCATCGAGAAAATGAACCTCGGAGAAGTGCTCGAGATCATAACGGATCACAAGCCCGCATCGGAGAATGTTCCCCGGAGCATGGAGAACGAGGGGCAGAAGGTCCTGAAGATCGACCAGACGGCTGAGAAAGAATGGCATATCTTTGTCCGGAAGGACAAGGAAAAGAAAAAAGCCTAAAGCATTTTTTGCCACGGATTAACACCGATTGACACGGATGGAATGAACGCGGTGTAGAGTTTAAGATCAAAATTAATCCGTGTTCATCCGTTTACAAGAGGCTGCAAAATGGAATTCACTGAAGACCAGATACTGCGTTACAGCAGGCACATCCTGCTCCCGGAAGTGGGGGGCGACGGCCAGGAGAAAATCCTGAATGCCAAGGTCGTGCTCGTGGGCGCAGGAGGTCTCGGTTCTCCAGTGGGTTACTATCTCGCCGCAGCCGGTGTGGGCACGATCGGCGTGATCGACAACGACCGAGTAGAGATATCGAATCTCCAGCGTCAGATCGCCCATAATACGAGCAGGATCGGTGTGCTCAAGGCGGACTCGGCAAAAGAGACCTATGAAACGCTGAACCACGACGTAAGGGTCGTGACCCATAAGGAACGTCTCACGTCCGCGAACATCAAGGACATTATTAAGGACTACGATATCGTCGTTGATGGAAGCGATAATTTCCCCACTCGCTATCTTGTGAACGATGCCTGCGTGATGCTCAAAAAGACGCTCGTGAGCGCCGCAGTGTTCCGATTCGAGGGGCAGGTCATGAGCATCTATCCCGGGCAGGGGCCCTGTTACCGCTGTCTGTTCGAGATCCCCCCTCCGCCCGGCATGGTGCCGTCGTGCCAGGAAGCGGGCATTCTCGGCGTCGTCACCGGCGTCATCGGTACAATCCAGGCGACTGAAGTGATCAAGGCGATCCTCGGCATCGGGCGTCCCCTCAAGGGAAGGCTTCTGCTCTGGAACGCGCTTGACATGGAGTTCCGGACGGTAAAGGTGCCCAGAAACAAGGAATGCCCCGTCTGCGGGGAGCATCCGACGATCACCGAGCTGATCGATTACGAGCAGTTTTGTTCCCTGAGCCACTGAAATATTCGGATTGACAGTGTCGGTGCGGCGAGTGATCAGTCTCTCGCTTCCGGGTGATCCAAATGTTGTTTTTAAGAAAATCCGATCTCCAGAAAATTTACTCGCATTGCGACCGCGAGTATCCCAATGAAGCATGCGGGATTCTTGCGGGCCGCGGCAGCAGTGTTGAACACGTGTACGCCCTTGCAAGCGAGAATCCGAGCCCGACTTTTTACCGCATCGATGCAAAAGAGCAGTTCCGGGTGATGAAGGAAATGCGCGAAACGGGGATGGAGCTGGCCGGGATCTATCACTCACATACGGGCAGCCCCGCATACCCCTCCGCGACCGATGTAGAACTGGCCTACTATCGGGAAGCCGTGTACGTGATCGTATCACTCATGGACAGAAAGAACCCGGCCATAAAGGGCTATCACATTATCGAAGGGAAAATTTCAGAAGTTCCGCTGGAAATGAACCCGGAGGAAAATAGCCGATGACGTATGTGAAAGGGTTGCGCTGCATTGAGTGCGGCAGGGAGTATAAGATCGACCCCATTTACGTGTGCGATTTCTGCTTCGGTCCGCTTGAGGTCACGTACGATTACGAGCGAATCAGAAAGGACATGACGAAACAGAAGGTCGAGTCCCGGCCCCACAATATGTGGAGATACCGCGAGCTGCTGCCCATCGACGGCGATCCGGTTACGGGCTTCGATTCGGGTTTCACGCCGCTCATGAGGGCCGGGAATTTGGCGAAGGCGCTGGGAGTCCGGGAAATATTTATCAAGGACGATTCCGTGAACCACCCGACCCTGTCGTTCAAGGACCGCGTCGTGGCGGTTGCAATCACCAAAGCCAGGGAGTTCGGGTTCGATACGGTTGCCTGCGCGTCGACGGGAAACCTGGCCAATTCCGTGGCCGCGCAGGCCGCGCGGGCCGGCATGAAGCGGTTTATTTTTACGCCGTCCGATCTCGAGCTCTCGAAGACACTGGGTTCGCTCATCTATCAACCGAACCTGGTCATGGTGGACGGCAATTACGACGAGGTGAACCGGCTCTGTTCGGAAGTCGCGAATAAGCATCGATGGGCCTTCGTGAATATCAATATACGGCCGTTTTACGGCGAGGGTTCGAAATCCCTGGGCTTCGAGATCGCGGAGCAGCTGGGTTGGCGGACACCGCACAACATCGTGGTGCCCAATGCGAGCGGTTCGCTTATGACGAAGATCTGGAAGTCCTTCAAGGAACTTGAGAAGCTTGGCTTTGTTCCTCAGGTAAAAACGAAAGTGTTTGCCGCCCAGGCCACGGGTTGCAATCCCATCACCGCGGCGATCAAGGAAGGCAGTGACGTTATTAAACCGGTCAAGCCCAAAACGATCGCCAAATCGCTTGCCATCGGAAATCCCGCCGACGGCTACTATGCGACCAAGGTGACAAAGGATACGGGGGGATACGGCGCGGATTCCTCGGACCAGGAAATTGTCGATGCGATGAAGCTCCTCGCGGAAACCGAGGGAGTCTTTGCCGAGACGGCCGGGGGGGTGACCGTGGCCGCGGCCCGAAAGCTCGTTGAGTCGGGGAAAATATCCCGGGACGAGACCCTGGTAATCTGCATTACCGGCAACGGACTCAAGACCACCGAGGCGATCGTGGACCATTTGCGCAGGCCGCTGCCCATCAAACCGAACATTGAAGCCTTCGAGGAGCTGCTGAAGAAAATAGAGTAATCAAAACCAGTCCGCAGATTTCGCAGATGCCGCAGATTAAAGCGGATTTAAAAGTCATGGCTTAATCCGTGAAGTCTTGTAATCGGCGGATAAAATCAGATTCAGAGTTTTAAATTCAGGAGGAGAATAGATGGCGATCATAGTGAGAATCCCGACTCCCTTGCAAAAACTCACGAACGGCAAGGCCGAGGTTGAGTGCAGCGCAAAAAATGTCCTGGAACTCGTCGATGCGCTCGAGAAAGAGTACCCCGGCATGAAAGAACGCCTTTCCGACGGCGGTAAAATCAGAAGGTTTATCAATATCTACGTGAATGAAGAGGACATCCGCTTTGTAAACAAAGAGGAAACCGCGCTCAAGGACGGCGATAGTGTCTCTATCGTGCCGGCGATCGCCGGGGGACGTGGCATTGAATTCGGGAAATGAGTTTCCTGCTTTCCGATGTCTTCTATTTCCGCTTTAACCAACACAGGAGGCGCTATGGCGACCAAGAGGGTGAAACTGACATTTCCGCAGGAACTGATCAAGGAACCGGTAATTTTTACCATGGCGAAAAAATTCGAGGTGATTCCGAACATCCGCCGGGCCAAAGTGACCGAGAGCGTCGGCGAGGTGGTATTGGAGCTTGAAGGCGGTGAAAAGAAGCTCGAAGACGGGATCGCCTATCTCAAAGAGCGCGGGGTCAAAGTCGAGGCCGTGGAAGGCGATGTCGTAAGCTCGTAACCATTTTAGAAGTGAGCGTCTGAGTGAAGGGTCGGGAGCGGCTGGTCTTTATTTTACTATGAAATATATTATTCTTCTTGGTGACGGAATGGCCGATTGGCCGCATCGGGACCTTGGCGGCAAGACCTGCCTGCAGGCGGCGAAGACGCCGAACCTCGATAAGTTGGCAACCCTGGGCGAGGTGGGGATGGTGCGCACGGTGCCCGAAGGGTTCCCGCCGGGCAGCGATGTCGCGAACCTTACCGTCATGGGCTATGACCCCCGGAAGTACTACACCGGCCGTTCTCCGCTCGAAGCTGCCAGCATCGGCGTGGCCCTTGAGCCCGCCGATGTCGCTTACCGTTGCAATCTCGTGACGCTTCGAATTACCGGTGGAAAGAACGTGCGGGGCGGAGGCAAGGGCCGGCAAGCCATCATGGAGGATTTCAGCGCAGGCCATATTACCACGGAAGAGGGCCGCCTGCTCATAGAAGAAATCGACAGCAAACTCGGGAGCGACCGCATCCGGTTCTATCCCGGCGTGAGCTATCGCCATCTGATGGTTTGGAAAGGCGGCAAAGACAAGATCGAATGCACGCCGCCCCATGACATTCAGGACAAAGACATTCAGGATTATCTCCCGCGCGGAGAGGGCGACGAGACCATCAATACGCTGATGGAAGCCTCCTCCGAGTTGCTCGCGACGCACCCGGTCAACAAAACGAGGACCGAGAACGGCAAGAGGCCGGCCAACAGCATTTGGCTCTGGGGCCAGGGGAAGAGACCAAGCATGCCGACGTTCAGGGAAAAATACGGCATGGAAGGGGCGATGATATCCGCGGTCGACCTGACGAAGGGCATCGGCATCTACGCCGGTTTCGAGGTGGTCAACGTGCCCGGCGCCACGGGTTGGCTCGACACGAATTACCTCGGCAAGGCGGAGCACGCGCTCTGGGCGCTCAAGACCAAGGACATTGTGTACGTCCATGTCGAGGCCCCTGACGAGGCGGGCCATACCGGCGACATGAAAAACAAAATAAAAGCCATCGAAGACTTCGATGAGCTGGTCGTCGGAAACATCATGCACGGGATGAAGCAGTTCGACGAGTACCGCATTATGGCGCTTCCGGACCATCCCACGCCGATCGAAATAAGGACCCATTCGAGCGACCCCGTGCCGTTCATCATTTACGACAACAAAAAAGAACATAAAGGCGAACCGGTTGCCTACGACGAGTTGATCGGCGCCCGCGCGGATGCCAGGATCTTTGCCGAAGGGCACACGCTCATGGATTATTTTTTGAAGAAGAATAAATAGCGTCTGCCACGAAGGCGCTAAGTCACAAAGGTAATTCCGGCAGTTCTTCGAGTCTTCGCGACTTTGCGGCTGAACAAGAATAAGCAAGGGAGGTCAGAAGGTGCTGATAGTTCAGAAATACGGCGGCACGTCCGTGGGAAGCCCCGAGCGGATTAAGAACGTTGCGCGTCGCGTCGTTCGGACTAAAGAGGAAGGCCACGACGTGGTGGTGGTCGTTTCGGCCATGAGCGGAGAAACAGACAAGTTGATCAACCTTGCCGCGCAGGTGAGCGACAACGCCGACCCGCGCGAAATGGACATGCTCGTATCCACGGGCGAGCGCGTCACTATCGCGCTCCTTGCCATGGCGATCCAGGCCCTGGGGCACAAGGCCCAGTCCTTCACCGGAAGGCAGGCGGGCATCATCTCCGACGGCGTCCATACCAAGGCGCGGATCGAAAAGATCACGGGCGAGCGCCTCAGGCATGCGCTCAAGGAAGGGAAAATAGCCGTTGTCGCGGGGTTCCAGGGCATAACGGAAAAAGACGACGTGAGCACCCTCGGGCGCGGCGGCTCGGACCTCTCGGCCGTGGCCGTGGCCGCGGCGCTCAAAGCCGATGTCTGCGATATTTATACCGACGTGGACGGCGTTTACACGACCGACCCGAATATGGTGCCGCAGGCGCGGAAACTCGATAAGATTTCCTACGATGAAATGCTTGAATTGGCGAGTCTCGGGGCCAAGGTGCTCCAGACCCGTTCAGTCGAGTTCGCGAAAAAATACAATGTTCCCGTGCGAGTGCTCTCGAGCTTTAACGATAATCCCGGCACTCTCGTCACCAAGGAGGATTCTGATATGGAAAAAGTAGTGGTGTCCGGCGTGGCGTACGACAAAAATCAGGTGAAGGTGACAGTCCAGGGCGTGCCTGACAAACCGGGGGTCGCCGCGAAGATTTTCAGTACCATAGCCGACAATAATGTTGTCGTGGACATGATCATCCAGAACATCGGCGAAGGGGGCCTTACGGACATGTCGTTTACCGTACCCAGGACCGATGCTAAAAAAATCACGGAAGTCATGAAAAAGGTCGTTGCCGAGATCGGCGCCAAGAACGTCAATCTCAAGGAAGATATAGCCAAAATATCGATCGTCGGCGTGGGCATGCGTTCCCACTCCGGAGTCGCCGCGAAGATGTTCTCGACGCTGGCCAAGGAAGGGATCAATATCCTGATGATCAGCACCTCGGAGATCAAAATCTCCTGCGTGATCGAGGCCAAGTATACGGAGCTTGCCGTCCGGGTGCTCCACGAAGCTTTTGAAATGGACAAGGCGGCGTAGGAATGACAGGGGTCAGGAGGACGATACTCTACTGGCTTCTGGATTCTGGCTCCTCTGCAATATAATATATGAAACATACCTTTTACTTATACGACACCACGCTCCGCGACGGGGCCCAGGCGGAAGACGTGAACTTCACCGTTGAGGACATGGTTCGCGTGGCGAAGAAACTCGACCAGTTCGGCGTTCATTATATCGAAGGCGGATGGCCGGGCTCCAATCCTCGGGACGTCGAGTTCTTTCGGGAAATGCGGCGCATCAAGCTCAAAAAGGCGAAGCTCACGGCTTTTGGTGCGACCAGGCGCTCCAGACACAGAGCGTCCGACGACCCGAGCCTGAAGGCGATCGTTGCTTCGGGCGCGGCCGTGGCGACCATTTACGGCAAAGCCTGGGACCTTCATGTGCATAAGGCGCTCAGAGTTCCCCTTGACGAGAACCTTCGGATGATCGGAGATTCCGTTGTTTTCCTGAAGAAGCATATGGACGAGGTCTTTTTCGACGCCGAGCATTTTTTCGACGGGTACCGGGCTAATCCCGGCTATGCCGTCGAGGCGCTGCTCTCGGCCGAGAAGGCGGGCGCGGACTGTCTCGTGCTGTGCGATACGAACGGCGGTACGCTGCCGCATGACGTGGAGAGGACCATCGGTGAAATAAAAAAGCGGATCAGCATTCCCTTCGGGATCCATGCCCATAACGATTCAGAACTCGCCGTGGCGAATTCCCTGGCCGCGATCCGACTGGGCGCGATCCAGGTCCATGGCACCGTCAACGGTTACGGCGAGCGCTGCGGGAACGCGAACCTCTGCTCGATTATTCCAGCGCTCAAGCTCAAAATGGGCATCAACTGCGTCTCCGACGCCGGTCTTGAGAAACTACGCGACCTGTCCCGCTACGTGGATGAGCTTGCGAACCTGCCTCATCGGAAACGGCAGCCCTATATCGGGGACAGCGCGTTTGCGCACAAAGCGGGCGTGCATGTGGACGCGGTGGCTAAAAACCCGCTTACCTATGAACACATCGTTCCGGAAACGGTCGGGAACAAGCGGCGTATCCTGGTTTCCGACCTGGCGGGGAAGAGCAATATCCTTCAGAAAGCTTTGGAGCTCAACATCCCGCTCACCAAGGACAGTCCTGAGCTCGCGGAAATCCTCAAAAGCGTCAAACAGCTCGAAAACGAGGGCTACGAGTTCGAAGGCGCCGAAGGATCGCTCGAGTTGCTCATGCTGAGAGCAGGACACAGTTACGAGTCGGTTTTCACCATGTTCGATCGGATCGATTACCGCATCCTGACGGAAAAACGCAAGGTAGATCCGCACCCCGTGAGCGAGGCGACGGTCACCGTCGAAGTCGGCGGGAACGTCGAGCATACGGCGGCTTGGGGGAACGGTCCCGTGAACGCCCTGG
>JBGPHF010000030.1:0-9756 GCA_041484215.1 Nitrospirota bacterium | reverse complement strand
CTTTTCACCTTGATTTCCCGGATTATATATATGAAAATATAGGGAATCACGGCGGCTTTTATGACAAGCGTGAGCAAAGCCACGATATAGATATCATTTTTTCCTGTGGAATATGCCACGATACCTGCCACGCACGCAAGCAGGAACGATTGTATCCCGAAATTGAAAAAGTGGAGAAGATGCTGGAAAGGTTCGCCCCCGGCCAGCCGAGCGAGGACGCGATCGGGGCATTCGGCAGTTTACTTTACAACTTCGAGCAGGAGCGCGAGATGCCCGCCAAAGGCAAGGAAGTGCTGGACCGTGTACGGGGGAATTTCGAAGTCCTTTTCAGGGCCGGCAAGTTCGATCAATACGGCGGGTGGAAAAATGTGGTGCATGCGTTAAACTGCGACATGGCCCGTCTTAAGATGCTCGTGTCCATGCACGCGGACAAGAAGTAGGAAAAGCGCGGAAACCGCACATCGAAGAAATGAGAGTTACTGCATGCGTTTTAGAACGATCGCCTGCTTGAGCCGGTCATACAGGGCCTGTGCCAGGAGCGGGAGGGAGACGCCGGCCGTGAGGTAGAGCAGCCACCAGCCTCCGGTGGTAATAAGGACCGGATGTTTTGCCGTCAGGAACGGCTGCAGGCCGTAGACGGAGACTTGGACGTAATTGACTGCCCTGAACGCGAGAAAGTGAAGCGCCATGATGGTTATGGAATTTCTTCCCGCAAAGAGCAGGAAGGTTTTCACCGCCGACTCCCGGGTGAAAAGTTTGGCGACGTACAGGTTCAGGTAAATCCCGCACAGCGAGCTCGCGAGATAAAAAGGCGGAGAAACGAATTGATGGCCGCCGGTGTCCACGGAGCCGTAGGGAAAGCTGATCAAAAGGATCGCCAGGCAGGCGAGGGCGTAACCCGCGTTGAAATCGATGTCGCTTTCATGCTTTTTGAAAAGATACCCGAAATAGTACATGCTCGTAACAACCATGGCTATGCTCACGGGACGCAGAACGAGGCTTTTTTCAGGGTAATACACATACCCGGCGCAGAAGAGCGCGGCAATCGCCACGGGGAGCCAGAGGTCCTGTTTTTCCGGGTCCAGTCTGTGGATTATGTACCGGGTCAGTACGAAGAGGACGTTGACGATAAAGAGCACGGGCAGAAACCACAAGGTCGCCAGGATCTGCTCGACTTTCGCGAACGAAAGAATTTTCAGCAGGTTGACCGCGTACTCGCGAAAACTCGAAAAATAAACGACTTTGTTGTAAAGGGATTCGACCTGGTCCGTATAGATATTGATCGTAAAAAGGAAGTTGTGGAGAAGGCCGAAAAATAATCCGTATTGAATAAAGGGCAGATAGAGGCTCTTGATCCGTTTTTTCACCAGAAGCAGAGGCGTCTGCGTATAGCTGTCCTTATAAAAATAGCCGGAAATGAAGAAGAACAAGGCCATGTGGTAAAGGGAAACAAAGCCGACGAAAGGCGCGCCGGAGTGGCCGAATACCACGGCAATGATGCCGAGTCCTTTTGCAATGTCGTAGGCATCAGCTCGGTTGGCGACAACAGCGTTCATGTCGATAAAAAACCTCCGTTCTGCCTCAGTGTACCAGAAGCAGTGAAGCTAAGCAAGCGGGGAGTGTTGTTCGGAAAAATGAGAACTGGAATAGTCGATAAGGAGAAACCCTCATGCGGCCTTTCAAGGAGATCAAACACGATTACCATTTTTTGGAACATGACGAAAAAAGGCTTGCATCCCTCAAGCCGCTCATGGACGACCACGCGGACGAGATCATGAGTACGCTCAGCCTCTGGATCATGGGCACGAAAGGAGCATCGCGCTTCTTCACGGAGGAAACGCTCAAACAGCACGTGTTCGGAGCGCAGCGGGAATGGTTCCGGGAACTTTTTTCCGGGAACTACGACAACCGCTACTATGAAAAACTGGTCCGGATCGGCGCGGCGCATGTCCGTCACCAGGTGGACGCCCACTACATGAACCGGGCGATCAACCTGGTCAAGAACGCATGCATCGACGTTTTGCAAAAACTGGACGAAGACAAAGTAGAAGTGACGAACAAGATCATCTCCGTCGTCAAGATCCTCGATATCAGCCTCGACGTCATTACAACCGCGTATATCGAAGAGGAGCTTCGGACCTACTCGCCCGTGTACAAAGTAAAAAGCGTGCTGATCAATTTTTCCGAACGGTTCTCGCAAACCACGAACCTCGTGCTCATCCTGGCGTTGATCGGGCTTACACTCGGCGTCATCTGGCTCTTCCTGCAGGACGTGATGCATCTTTTTTCGGGCGACGTGGAGCGGGGCATCATCTCGGCCCTGGGGTCCATGCTGCTGTTGTGGCTCATGATCGAGCTCATGAATACCGAGATTTCCCACCTCAAGGGCGGAAAGTTCCACATCAGCGTATTCGTGGGCGTGGCGCTCGTGACCATGATCCGGGAAACGATGATCGCTACTTTGAAACACGAGAAGCCCGAGTCCATCTACTATCTGATCGCGGCAATTCTCGTCATCGGGTTCGTCTACTGGATCGTAACCAGGGCGGAAGACAAAGATAAACCCTAGCGTATGACGCAGGTCATAGCCCCGCTACGCCCGGTTTGTTATCTTATAATCGCAACAATTCGCAAGGGAGAGCCCATGGAAGTCTGTAATACCTGTCCATCGATATCGAGGGAAGACCTGCGGGCCGCGCTGGCGGACCTCAAGACGTACGTGGACATAACCGAGGAAGATCTTCTGAAGATTTACATCCTCGCCGTGCGCCACGCCCGGGAACGTCTTTCCACGAAGATAGCGGTCCAGGACGTCATGACGCATAAGGTTTTCTCCGTTCATCGGGACGCCGAAATAGCGGAAGCGGCACGGGTCCTTTCCGAACAGAAGATCAGCGGTATGCCCGTGCTCGACGAGAAGGGCGGCGTGATCGGGGTAATATCCGAGGCGGACATCCTCGCGTCAGCCGGCTTGGGGAAGAAGCGTACAGCCGGGGACCTGGTGCGACGCCTACTGGGCGAGCCCGTGCCCGAAAAAAAGGAAGGACATCGCGTGGCTGACGTCATGAACGCGCCGCCGATAACCATCGGGCCTTTCGAAGACATCAAAGAGGTTGCCGCGATTCTTGACAAACAACGGATCAAAAGATTGCCGGTCGTGGACAACGACGGGAAGCTCCTCGGGATCGTTTCCCGGGGAGACATCATCCGCGCCATGGGGAAGAAGCTCTGAGTGCGCAATTGAGGCGTTAAGGTCGGCATGACAATATCGGATTATCTGTCAAAAATGAAGGGGAGCACCCAGAGCCCGCCGGGCGTCGGCATGAAGGAACTGGCCTGGTCTTGGCTCGGCTCCGTCATCGGCATCGGGATCTGCGGTTATCTTTCGTCGAAGTATTTCGAACCGCGCGACCTTACGCTGTTCATCGGTTCCTTCGGCGCGTCCGCGGTTCTCGTTTACGCGGCGATCAAGAGCCCACTGGCCCAGCCGCGGAACCTGGTAGGCGGACACATCCTGTCCGGCCTTGTCGGCGTGACGTGTTATCAGCTTTTCGGCCAGACGATCTGGCTGGCTGCCGCACTCGCCGTTTCCCTTGCCATCGTCGTCATGCTCGCCACGAAAACGCTCCATCCGCCCGGCGGTGCCACGGCCCTCATCGCGGTGATCGGCGGAGCAAAAATCCACGCCCTCGGGTTCCTCTACGCTGTGGTTCCCGTCGGAGCAGGGACACTCATCCTGCTGCTCGTGGCCCTGGCAGTGAACAACCTCGCGAAAAACAGAAAATACCCGGAGTATTGGCTGTGATTGTTTTGTCCTGAGAAATAAAAAGCCCTCGTTCTTCAAAACGAGGGCTTTTCTTATTGGTCCTTCGGTTTTCTAGGAGCGCAGCAGAGAGGCGATGGTTTGTTTCTTCAAACGGGCCTCGACTTCCTTGCGGAGTTCCACCCATACGGGATGAACGACGCAGGCCGAGCTTATTTTGCACTTACGGCTATCGACAGCGCAGACGTTGATACCGGTAACGCCTTGAATGGCCTCCATGACCGAGAGGAGTGAAATATCGCTTGTCTTTTTGGCAAGCCGGAAACCGCCTTTCACCCCGCGAACGGACTGCACGATGTTGTTCCTCACCAACCGCTGCAAGATCTTAGCGAGAAAACTCTTTGGGATGAGCATGGCTTCGGCGATTTCGGTCACGCTCACGACGCGATCGTGGTCCCGCGCGAGGTATAAAACGGTGCGTACGGCGTAGTCTGTTTCTCTGGTCACCAGCATGGTTAGCTCAGCGTTTCGAGGACTTGGCGGGCCGCCTCGTGGACGGTTTTAAAGTCTCTTCTCTTTCTTGTCTCCCAGCGCGGGGAAGAGCGTATCACCGCCGGAAACAGAATAAATGTTCGTTTGCATCTTAGGAAAACAGGAAAGCGGTTGTACAGAGAGGCTTAAACTAGCATGTTCCCTGATTTATTGTCAAGCGTTTTATCGAGTAAATTTATAACGTTGCCCGGCAATGCGGGGCGCCAGAATGTTTTCTCTTGATGTTTTCCCCGCAGTCTGTTAAAAAGAATGAGAACGTGAACGGAGATGCCAATGGCTGGGGAAAATCAGGATCCTGACGATTCGAAGCCTTCAGGGGAATTCGTCGAAAAGAGGAAGAGCCGGAGATACCACGTCCCTGCCGTATACCGGCACCACGTGAAGCTTCGGGTCCGCAGTGGCGACGCCAGCGTTGCCGTGGATATCGGCAATTTCAGCAGAAGCGGCATTCTCTTTTTCAGCTCAGAGCCCTACGACGTGGAAGCCCCGATAGCGTGCGCCATTTCCATGTCTCAATGGCTTGCCAAAGATGTTTTGTTCGGGGCGCGCGTCAAGTATTGCGTAGAAAAAGACAGTGTGTATCTTATCGGCGCGAACGTAGAAAGCGTGGACGATGCGCTCTGGTTCGAGGTCTTCGTCGAGGTCCACGACTTCGTGGTCCGGCAGCAGCAGAAATCATCCTCCTGAAGGCGCTGACCCGCCGCCCACGCCGCTTTCGGCAAGCCGGGCGATGTCCTTATTTTCAATGATCTGTCTGGAAGCGCCCCCTTTGACTGCCTGTATCATCGCAAGGCCTACATCCTCCATTGTGCATGCATATTTCTGGCTTACGAATTTGAGAAACGGATACATCATCCCCGCAACTTCCGAGATGAGGTGCGCATGTTTGAGCCCCTTGATCGGATTTATGAAGCCGGGCCTGAACAGGTACACGGACTTGAAGGGAAGTTCCCTCAATCGATTTTCCACCCTGCCTTTCACCCGCGCCCACATGCTGTTGCCTTTTTCGGTACTGTCGGTCCCCGCGCCGGACACATAGCAGAAGGTCATATCGGGGTTGAATCGCGACAAGGTTTTAGCGGCCTCCATTGTCAGGTCGTACGTCACGCGCGTGTAGGCTTTTTCAGTCATGCCGATGGAGGAGACGCCGAGACAAAAGAAGCAGGCGTTATATCCCGTAAGCTCCTTTTCAATGGCCGAATAATCATAGAAGTCGTTGTGGATCAACTCCTTCAGTTTGGGGTGTTTCACCTCGCACGACTTCCTGCTGATGACCAGAACGGATTCAACGTCCGGATGTCCGAGTGCCACGTGGAGAACTCCTTCTCCGACCATGCCTGTTGCGCCGAATAGTATCGCCTTGATTTTCATGGTTCATCCATCCTGTGTGGAAAAGTGCGACAATGGAGGTGATCTCCGTTTTCTGCGCGTCGTTTTCGACCGACAAATTAGATTTCATGCTGACTTTATCGAAAAATTATTATCAAGTCAAGCGTTATAAAAAACGAGTTGATGTTCTCAGTGGATATTCTTTTGTTCTCCTGTAATGTAATCATTCCAGCAGCGTGCTCGGATAAGGCCATATCTCTTCACGATTAATCCGCCCAAAAATAGACATCGGTTTGAAAAAACCCTGCGAGATGACTCATTTTGACCCTACCCTTAAAATACCCCTTGCGGGGTACCACGCTTTGACTGTCATTATGCTATTGTGAATTATTGCTTTTGACGGAATGAATTGTTTTGTCTCGTACGCATAATGCGATGGCGTTTTACAAAGCTCAATAATGTTTTTTTACGTTTTTTTACGTAACAAAGCAAGAAGGTTTTGCAACAATGGTTAATTATTGACAACAGCTGGTAGATTTGAGGTCATTGTTCCGGATATTATTCTTCTCGAAAAAAAGGAGGGCGACAATGTTTAAGAACATGAAGATCGGCAAGCGGTTGGCATTAGGCTTCGGTTTTGTTTTGATCATGTTGGTCGGAATCGGCATCTCGGGGTATTGGGGCGTGAATTCGGTATCGAACACGACGATCACCATGCTCCAGGGCGATTCGACGGTGTCGGAGCATGCTGCCCGCGCCCGGGCCAATGTGCTCGGCCTCCGGCGGTATGAAAAGGACCTGTTCATAAACATCGGACTCAAGGACAAAGAGGAAGAATATCTTAAAAAATGGAAAGAGCAATTAGAGCATCTCACCAACAGGATTAAGGACCTTGAAAAAGCGGCAACTCTCGTAACGGACAAAGAGTCGATTTCTTCAATGAAAAAGGAGCTTGCAAACTACGATCTCGGGTTCAATAAGGTTTTCGCCCTGATCAACGCGGGGAAAATAACAACTACACAAGAGGCCAACAACGCGATCAACGAATACAAGGACCAAGTCCACAAGATGGAAAATGCTTCAAAGGATCTCGCCGAAGAGGCGAACAAGCGCATGGATGCTCAGGAGGAAGTAGTAAGGCAGCGAACAAGCCATACTAACATGCTCATGCTCACGCTTGCGTTGACTGCAATTGTCTTGAGCATAGGAATCATCATCGTTATCAGCCGCAGCATCACTCGTCCGCTCGACGAGGCGGTCAAGGTGTCCAACACACTGGCGGACGGCGATCTGAGGATGAACATCGATGTGACGTCAACGGACGAGACGGGACAATTGCTTGCGGCCATGAAGAACATGGTGGAGCGGCTCAAGGCCGTCGTTGCAGATGTAAAGAATGCGTCGGACAACGTGGCTTCGGGCAGTCAACAACTTTCATCCAGCGCGGAACAGATGTCCCAGGGCACGACCGAGCAGGCGGCCTCCGCCGAGGAGGCGTCGTCGTCGGTCGAGGAGATGAACGCCACCATCAAACAAAATTCGGACAACGCACAGCAGACGGAAAAAATCGCGCTCAAGTCGGCTACCGATGCAACCGAAAGCGGCAGGGCGGTGACCGAGGCCGTGTCCGCTATGAAAGACATTGCAACGAAGATATCCATCATCGAAGAGATCGCGCGCCAGACGAACCTGCTCGCTTTGAACGCGGCAATTGAAGCTGCCCGGGCCGGCGAGCACGGAAAAGGCTTTGCGGTGGTGGCCTCCGAGGTCAGGAAGCTCGCCGAACGGAGTCAGACGGCCGCTGCGGAGATTAGCCATCTGTCGGGATCGAGCGTTGATGTAGCGGAACGCGCAGGCCTTATGCTTTCCAAGCTCGTGCCGGACATCCAGAAGACGTCTGAGCTGGTACAGGAGATCAACGCAGCCTCCAAGGAGCAGACCTCGGGAGCGGACCAAATCAACGTTTCGATTCAACAGCTCAATCAAGTCATCCAGCAGAACGCGGGGGCGGCGGAGGAAATGTCCTCGACGGCCGAGGAACTGTCATCCCAGGCCCAGCAGCTCCAGAGCGCTATTGCGTTCTTCAAGGTGGATGAAGACAGCGGCCTTATGCGCAGAGCGGCGGTAAGCAGGTCCGCGGCGGTCGGCCACAGCGTCCAGGTCGCTCATATCGCGCGGAAATCCAAAGCCGATCCTGCCGCATCCGTACACCACGCCGGAATTGCTCTCAAAATGGGCGAGGGGCATACAAAGGGAAACGGCGAGGCAAAGGACAGCGAATTTGAAAGATTTTAAGGATTGCGGACCGCGGATTGCGAAATGAAATCGGGTAAATGACCAGGCTGGAGGGTTCTCGGTTTCAAATCCGCAATCCGAAATCTAAAATCAGAAATAGAAGAGGAGGCTGCCATGAGTGTAGCGGAAATGCTGGATACGACGCAGTATCTGACGTATAAGCTCGGCGAAGAGGTTTTTGCGCTCGACATCTCAAAAGTCCGGGAAGTCCTTGATTTCACCGACATCACCAAGGTGCCGCGAACGCCGGACTTTATGCGGGGCGTGATCAACCTCCGGGGCAGTGTGGTGCCGGTGGTGGACATGAAGCTGAAGTTCGATATGAACAAGACCGAGAAGACGGTGAATACCTGCATCATTATCACCGAGGTGACGGTGGACGGGGAAACCACGGTGCTTGGCGCTCTGGCGGACTCCGTGCAGGAGGTCATTGACCTCGAGTCTGACCGCATAGAACCGGCGCCGAGGATCGGGACCACGGTGTATCATGAATTCATCAAGGGGATGGGGAAGCACAACGAGCATTTCATCATCATCCTCGATATCGACAAGGTGTTCTCCGCCGAGGACCTCGACCTGGTGCAGGGTCCACAGGCCGAAGCGGTGCGCGCCGCAGCGGGAACAGATCAGACTTAAAACAGGACAGGCGCGAGCGGCATACGATGATCGACACGCTTTCTCGAAACGAAAACGAGGTGCTTCCCATGATGAAGACTATCATGATTGTGTGCGACGAGCGGAACTCGTTGAGTTCCCTGGACGGCATGCTGGCCAGATTCGGCTATAAAACCATTGTTGCGGGGGACAACGAGGCCGCATTTGCTTTAATACGTGACGGCGACCCCGTTGATCTCGTGGTTATCGATCTGGTATTGCTCGGAAGAGACGGACTTGAGTTCCTTTCCCGCGTAAGGCGGGTAAACCCGCAGCTTCCATGCGTCATGATTGCCGGGAATTGTTCCATCGAGGCTTATTTAAAAGCGATCAGCCTCGGTGTTTACGACTATCTCAATAAACCGGTCAGTTCCCGGGAAATCATCAAGGTCATTGCGGCGGCGCTCAAAAGTCCTCAGAACAGTATAGCACTCAGGGGATTGGGAGACGACAGCTGCCCGGTTGATCCGCGAGGGCAATACTGGAAAAGGGCGAGTTGAAAGGAATTTTTATTGACCGGGGAGAGAATAGTTGCAGAGCCGCATAAAACGGTGCATCAACGGCCCTCATGCTGTATTCTAAAAACAGGTTCCCAAACCTAAAAAACGACCCTGAGTTAAGATCTCGGCCTAATCGATTATCCTGAGGTAATACGCGCTCTTGACTGAAATGGGATCAAGAGGAAAATATCCTAATCCACCGGTGTCACAACCGCCATCACCACGAGGTCTACTCCCTTGTTCGCTTCGAAGCCGTGCTGAATAGAGGGATCGCAGAGGATGGCGGTCTTCTCGTCCGCTTCGATCTTTTCATCGCCCACCGTGAAGGTGCCTTTCCCCTGGACGCAGTACATCATGAGCCGCAGCGGCGCCTTGTGGGGCTCCAGTTTCTGCCCGGCTTTCAGGCACATGAGGGCCACGCGCATCTCCGGTTTGTCTGAAAGCATTTCACGGGAAATCTTGTCGGGATTGAATTTGATCAGTTTCTTGAGATCGAGTGTTTCCATGGTCCCTCCCTGGTCCTGTTTATTTGGATCCTGCAGGAGAGTATACCAGGATGTTGCTGCTCGTGCTATGACTTGCGTCATAGCGGCGATCAATCGTCGGTGCCGGTGATGAGCTTTCGCACGGTATCGCCTAATGTTTTGATGGTGTAGGGTTTGG
>JBGPHF010000029.1:0-9761 GCA_041484215.1 Nitrospirota bacterium | reverse complement strand
TCCTGCAAGGGGTGCGTGACCGACATCACGCTCGCTCAGTGGGCCGGGTGAAGGGCACTCCTTACCCTATGCCGCGCTCCGTCTCCAGATTCAAGCGCTCCATACTTCATGACCTCTCCGCCTCTTTATCTTGACTTCAAATCCTCTTATGCTATGCTTTTACCAGCCAAAAAGAACGCGACGCATCACGACCAAAGTATGACGGCGAAGCAAGGCGCGTAACGCTTCCGCGTTGAAAGGCGAGAGAATATGGAGATCGCCATTGCCGCTGACCACGGCGGGTATCGTTTGAAGAGCTTGCTGGTCGAGTACCTTGCAGCGCTTGGGCACGGGACCCATGATTTTGGAACACACAGTGACGAGGCCGTGGATTATCCCGACTATGCACGGTCCGTTGCGAGGGCGGTACTCGAGGGGCAAGCCGAGCGCGGCATCCTGATTTGCGGAAGCGGGGTGGGGGCCGGCGTCGCGGCGAACAAGTTCCCCGGCATACGCGCGGCGGTGTGTCATGACACCTTCTCCGCCCGTCAGGGCGTTGAGGACGACGACATGAACGTCCTCTGCCTCGGGGCGCGCGTCGTGGGATCGGAGCTGGCGAAAGAGCTCGTGCGCGCCTTTCTCGGAGCGGCCTTTTCACGCGCCGAACGGCATGTGCGCCGCTTAGGCAAAGTGACGGATATCGAGAAGGAGTTCATGAAGAAAACGTAAGCAAGGGAGATTTCAGAGAACGCCCGACCGCAATTCACTTCTTTACAAAAAGGATCAATATGAAACTGGGCTACATCGGCCTTGGCAAAATGGGATTCAATATGGTGGAGTTGCTTCTCGAAAAAGGCCACCAGGTAACGGTCTACGATAGAAATGAAGAAGCGGCCAAACAGCTCGCGAAAAAAGGCGCACAAGCAGCAGGCGTCTTGAAAGACCTGGCTGCCTCGTTGTCAGTTCCCCGGCTTGTTTGGCTCATGGTTCCTCATCAGGCTGTCGATGCTGTTCTCGGGGACCTGGTACCGCTCCTTGCGAGAGGCGATACCGTTATCGACGGTGGGAATTCTCCTTATAAGGAGTCAATGAGAAGGGCGGGGGATCTGGAAGGCAAGGGCATCGACTTTCTGGACGCGGGTACGAGTGGCGGCCCGGACGGCGCGCGCAAGGGTGCGTGTATCATGATCGGAGGGAACGAGGAGATTTTCCGGAAGTACGAGGGACTTTTTCGGGATCTGTCGGTCGAGAACGGCTACGCATACCTCGGCAAATCCGGCGCGGGACACTTTGTGAAAATGGTCCACAACGGCATCGAGTACGGCATGATGCAGGCCCTGGCCGAGGGGTTCGCGGTCATGAAAGCATCGCCCTTTCACCTGGATCCGGTAAAGATCGCAGACCTCTATAATCACCGGAGCGTGGTCGAATCGCGGCTCGTGGGGTGGCTCAAGACCGCTTATGAACAGTACGGAGCCGAGCTCGACGGCATCTCCGGCTCAGCCGCGCAGAGCGGGGAAGGGATGTGGACCGTCGAGGCGGCGAAGGAACTCGGTGTTCCCGCGCCGATCATCGAGGGGGCGCTCGACTTCCGGCTTGCATCGCAAAAAACTCCGAGTTATACGGGAAAGGTCATCTCGGCCCTGCGGCACCAGTTCGGAGGGCATGAGGTAAATAATAAAGTAAAAAGTAAAAAGTAAAAAAGAAGAAGGCGATTGGTATGCGACCGAATAATTTAAAGACGAAGATTTTTCTGGACGGCGGGAATCCCGATGAAACGAGAGAGCTCATAACCTTGCTCGGTTTTCTCGACGGCCAGACGACAAATCCTACGCTCGTCTCCAGAAATCCAGAAGCGCGTAAGCGCCTTGAGAGCGGCAAGAGATTCAATGAGCAGGAGATCTATGATTTTTACCGTACCGTGGTCACGACGATCTCGGACATGCTCCCTCACGGTTCGGTTTCGGTCGAGGTCTATGCCGACGCTGCTACGTCGTCAGACGCGATGACCAAGCAGGGGCGGGAAATGTTTACCTGGATCCCGAACGCCCATATCAAATTCCCGACGTCCCGGGAAGGGCTTCGGGCGGCGGAGCGATCGGTCAAAGAGGGCTTGCGCGTGAACATGACCCTCTGCTTTTCCCAAGAGCAGGCCGCGGCCGTGTACGCCGCTACCCGGGGCGCGAAGAAAGGCCAGGTATTCGTGTCTCCTTTCATCGGAAGGTTGGACGACCGGGGCCGGAACGGCATGGACCTGATCGCCAACATCATGCGGATGTATGCGCAGGGGGACGGTCACGTGGAAGTCCTGACCGCAAGCGTGAGGAGCCTCGATCATTTTTTGGAGGCACTCAAACTCGGGTCGGATATCATCACCGCGCCCTACGAGATATTGAAAATCTGGGGAGAAAAAGGCATGCCGTTTCCGGGGGATGATTTCAGGTACGGCGCACCCTCTCTGACGGCAATACCCTATGAAGAGATTAGCCTCGCTAAGACGTGGGAAGAGTACGACATTCGGCATGAATTGACCGATAAAGGCATGGAGCGGTTCTCCGCCGACTGGAACGCATTGCTGGAGCCGCAAAAAAGGAAGACAGCATAACCTATGAATGAGCGCCTTGTTCACGAGAGTTCGATGCCCGGCGGATCCGCCGGACCGGAGTATCGCAGAGTGGAAAACTGCGAGATCGAGGTCCCCCGGCCGGCCGCGCTGGTTATTTTCGGCGCATCGGGTGACCTCGCAAAGCGGAAGCTTCTGCCTTCCCTGTACCGCCTCTATAAAAACAGGATGCTCGCGGAGCATTTCTTCATTCTCGGCACGAGCCGCATCGAGATGACGACGGACCAGTTCCGGGCCATGATGCTTGAAGCGGTGAAGGAAGCGCATCCGCGGGATTTCGATGAAGCCATATGGAATGAGATTGCGCCGCGTCTCTATTATTCCACCTTCGATTACGGAAGCCCGGCGTCCTATACGGAGTCTCTCCGGGACAAGCTCCCCGAGCTCGAGAAAAAACATCAGACCGGCGGCAACCGGATTTTTTACCTTGCCATCCCGCCAACGGTGTTCGAGCAGGTCATCCATAACTTGGGCGCCGCCGGCCTGTCTCGGGAGGACCGGGGTTGCAGCCACATCGTGATTGAAAAGCCCTTCGGCAGCGACCTTGCTTCGGCCCGCAAACTGAACAAACTCGTGCACACCCATTATAAAGAGAGCCAGATTTTTCGCATCGACCATTACCTGGCCAAGGAAACGGTGCAGAACATCCTGATGTTCCGGTTCGCGAACTCGATCTTCGAGCCGCTCTGGAACAGGCGCTACGTGGATCACGTGCAGATCACGGCAGCCGAGACCCTGGGCGTGGAGCACCGGGCGGGCTACTACGAAGAAGCGGGAGTTATCCGCGATATGTTTCAGAATCACATGTTTCAGCTGCTCTGCCTCGTGGGGATGGAACCTCCGGCAGTGTTCCTCGCCGACCGGGTACAGGATGAAAAGGCCAAAGTCCTGCGGTCCCTGCGGCGCATTTCTCTCGACCCGGCCGAGCAGCATATCGTGGTCGGACAGTATGGGGCGGGGAGCATGGATGGACAAGTGGTCCCGGCGTACCGTGAGGAACAGGGAATTTCCGCTGCCTCGATCACGCCGACCTACGCGGCCATGAAGGTATTCATCGACAACTGGCGCTGGCACGGCGTGCCTTTCTACCTCCGTTCAGGCAAACGGCTTGCAAACAGAACGACTGAGATCTCCATCCATTTCCGGGAAGTGCCGCACTCCATGTTTCCCGATTCAGTCAGCGGACCGATCGAAGCGAACACGATCGTTCTGAAGATCCAGCCTGATGAGGGAATGAGCCTCACGTTCCAGACCAAGCAGCCGGGGACCAAGGTCTGCTTGAGCCCCGTGCAGATGACCTACTCGTATCCCCGAGGCGTACTGCTCGACGCGTACGAATGGGTTTTGTTGGAATGCATGCTCGGCGACCACATGCTGTTCATGCGGGAGGACAGTGTGGAGCTCGCCTGGTCCGTGCTTACGCCCGTGATAGACCGGCTTGAAGCCATGACCCGGACCGGGGATATCCCATTGTACTCTGCGGGTTCCGACGGACCACGTGAAGCAACGCAGCTCCTGGCACGGGACGGGCGCGGCTGGCGACCGCTGTGACCAACAGGCCCAGTGTGCAGGTCCGGGTGTTCCAGGACCGGGAGGCGATGAGCCGCGCGGCGGCGAAATTTTTTGCCGAGAGGGCGCAGGAGCATTCATCCACTCACGGAAGATTCACTGTCGCTCTCTCGGGCGGCTCCACGCCGAAACTGCTGTACACGCTTCTCGGCTCGCCTCCCTACAGTGATTCTCTGCCGTGGCAACAGCTGCATTTTTTCTGGGTGGACGAACGCTGTGTGTCCCCGGACCATCCCGAGAGCAACTACAAGCTCGCCTTCGACGCGTTCCTTTCGCGTATTTCCATCCCCGGACCGAATATCCATCGAATGAGAGGCGAGGACTATCCAGCCGTGGCGGCGCAGGCCTACGAAGAGGAACTGCGTCGATTTTTCGGCGGCCCCGGCGTTCCCGTGTTCGACCTCATCATCCTCGGCGCCGGTGAGGACGGGCATACGGCTTCGCTCTTCCCCGGGTCGGAAGCGCTCCGGGAGAAGGCGCGGTTTGTTGTGCCCGTGATGCTCCCTTCGCCCAAAATCAACCGCATAACACTCACTCTTCCGGTGCTGAACCACAGCGCAAAGGTCGTTGTTCTTGTTACGGGTCGCGCAAAAGCGGGAGTTGTAAGAGAAATTCTGGAAGGAGGCGCGCCTCAACGATATCCTGCAGGGCTTGTACGGCCCGAAAACGGCGATGTAGTCTGGTTTATCGACAGGGACGCGGCAGCCGGGCTCAAGGGGAATTACGGAGAAAAGGATTAGAGCCGCAGAAAATAAGGAAAAAGTGCGCGAAGGTCACTGCGACATTTATGCTATCATAATACCATGGTGCAGAAAGGAGGTGAATGCAGGATGAAGAAGGCAGTGAGCAAGGAAATTCTTGGCAAAGAGGCAGCCTACTGGAACGCCCTGAAGCGACTGGCGAAGCTCAATCCTGGTACGGTATGCCACAAGTGAAAGGGCTGAAAGAGCTAAAAGTTGCCGGTCGGCAACGAAACCGAATCCAGCGGTCATGGCAGGTTCAGCCGGTTGGCTGTTCCTTTGCAAAGGCTCCTGCCATGTCCGCACTTTATGCTGCACGCCGGTGATACATAAGCGTCGCAGGTATTCTGAACGACGATCAGCATGCGGCAGGCGTTCTCATTTAACTCATCCCCGCTCTTTTCTGAGGGCACTATGGCGACCAGCAAACCTTTTGAATTTTTCATTCAATGGCATCTTACTGAAAACTGCAATCTTTCGTGCAAACACTGCTACCAGGGCGAACGGGGCACGGAAGAGCTGTTGCTGCCTGAAATAAAAAAAACCGTTGACGAAGCATCGGACCTGATCAAGGAATGGTCCGATCGGTACGAGATCGCTTTTAACCCGAGCATGAACATTACCGGGGGCGAGCCTTTTCTGAGACAGGACCTGCC
The DNA here is from genome assembly GCA_041484215.1 of Nitrospirota bacterium. Lineage (GTDB taxonomy): Bacteria > Nitrospirota > UBA9217 > UBA9217 > UBA9217 > JBGPHF01. Next base: position 4,194 of record JBGPHF010000029.1, on the reverse strand, counting down.
GGAGATTCTCCAAGAGGTCAAACAAGGTGGATTCGAACTCTTTCTTCTCACGAACGGGACACTCGTGAACAAGGAGCGGGCGAGGATGCTTGCGGACCTCGGTGTGAACGGCGTCCAGGTAAGCCTGGAAGGGCCCGAGGAGGTCCATGACGCAATTCGCGGAGTCGGGAGCTACACCGCGGCGACGGAAGGAGTAGAGCATCTCGTCGATGCCGGCCTCGACGTAACGTTGAATGTCACGGTGTCGGGCATGAACGCGGGACAGGTGAAAAAAGTCGTCACCTTCGGTTCTCATGTAGGAGTGCGACGGATCGGGTTCTCGCGCCTCGTTCCTTCCGGGAAGGGGCGCGCGTTTCTTTCTCAGATGCTGTCCCGGGAGGAACTCGAAAAACTCTATGGTTCGCTCCTTTCACTTGAATTAAAAAGCCTCGAAATTGTGACCGGCGATCCCGTTGCAGCGCAGATGAAAAAGCGATCGAACGGAGATTCCGGCAACGTTGCGATGAGCGGTTGCGCAGCGGGAGTGTCAGGGCTGACGATCCAGCAGAACGGAAACGTAACTCCCTGCCGGAGGTTGCCCTTGTCCCTCGGCAATGTGAGAAAAGACTCGCTTCGGGAGCTTTGGACCGCGTCGCCGGTGCTCGAAGCCTTGAGGGACCGGAGTCGCTACAAGGGAAAATGCGGCGCCTGCCCGAGATGGGCGCACTGCCGAGGCTGCCGCGCCATCGCCTATGCCTGCTCCCAGGCAAGGGGAGAGGGCGATTTCCTCGCGGACGATCCGCAGTGTTTTATTGAAAAAACGTAACCAACCGCCCGGTCCGCTGCTCAGGCGCAAAGCGCGAAAAGCGAGGAGGATCCCATGGATACATTAACCGCCATTTTTACCCGTCGTAGCGTGCGGATCTATTCACCGAAGCCGGTGCCCCACGACATGGTGACCGACATCGTGAGGGCCGCCATGTATGCGCCCTCGGCGGGCAATGAGCGACCGTGGCACTTTATCGTTCTCACGGACCGCGTGCTCCTCGATGCGATACCTAAATTTCACCCTTATGCCGCCATGCTGAAACACGCGTCAACAGCGGTGCTCGTCTGCGCTGACTTGGCCCTCGAAAAGCACAAAGGCTGCTGGGTGCTCGACTGCGCCGCAGCGACGCAGACGCTCCTGCTCGCGGCTCACGCCAAGGGGCTTGGGGCGGTCTGGTGCGGCGTCTACCCCACCGAAGACCGGGTGGAGAACATGCGGAAGCTACTGGGTTTGCCGGAGAATATCGTGCCCTTTTCCCTGGTCCCCCTCGGGTTCCCCTCAGAAGTAAAACAGGAGACTACTGAGAAGTTCGATCCATCGAAAGTCCACGAGAACCGGTGGTAGAGCGTTCGCAGAGCGCAGAGGCTTGACACAAAAACCTTTGTCGTTGACAAGGTTTTGCCTGTATGCTATTCTTTAAAAAGACAACATGACCGAGCATTCTTGAGCACATGTCCGGCCCTATGAGTATTCTACGACACACTTTTGCGAGGAGGCTTACCATGAAGATCAGAAGTTCGCTTGTATTCGTATTCATTCTTTTTGCCAGCATGTTTGCGCTCTGGGGCTGCCCCAAAAATGCGGAAGTGACCGCAACGCCGGAACCGCAGAAAGAAACTGCCCCGACAGCCCAGGAACAGCCTAAGGCCGAGCAAAAACCCGAAGCGGCAGCGGAAGCGGCCAAACCCGCGGTGCAAGAGGAGAACAAGGAGCGTGCGGCGGCCGCGGGCGCAGGTCTTCAGACGATTTATTTTGATTTTGACAGATCATTTATCCGGGACGACGCGAAGTCCGTGATGAAGGCGAACGCCGAGTGGCTTAAGGCCAACCCCAAGGTCAAGGTCAAGATCGAGGGAAATTGCGACGAACGCGGCACCAAGGAGTACAACCAGGCATTAGGCCAGCGCCGCGCTACGAGCGCCAAGAAATATCTCACCGATTTGGGCATTTCGGGCAGACGGATATCGCTCATCAGCTATGGGAAGGAAAAACCGATCTGCAGCGAGCAAAACGAGGAATGCTGGCAGAAAAACAGAAGGGACGAGTTCGCGGCCGAGTAAAAATTGCCGATGAACGGCGTGAGGAGAAAAGGCCTCATGCCGTTTTTATTTCAGGTTGCCTCATGAACTGTCGGGCTTCCATAACGGGCGGAGCAGTAAAACGACGATGACAAAAATTTCATTTTTCACCTTGACCGGCGCCGTACTCCTTGCGTTAGTTTCCTGCGCACCGCAGGCTGAACTGGTGAAGACCCAGTCCGAACTTACCAGTATGCGTGACGAACAGAGCGCCGCCAAGGCCCAGATACAGGAACTTCAAAAACGCCTTGATATGCTGGAGACGAATGTCAAGGGCACCGTTGACATGCAGAAAGTGATGGCCGATTACGGAGCGAAGACGGACCAGCTTTCTACGGACATTCAATTACTGCAAGGCAAACTTGAGGAGAACAACTTCCGCATCGGCGATCTTGCGCAGAAACTGGATGACAAAAGTTTTAAGATCACCGAACTTGCGGCCCGTCTCGATGACCTCGACGCAAAGTTCAAGTCGTTGCAAAGCGGCTCGGCCGGTATTGCGACCGGGGCCAGCGGGAGCGCACCGGGGAAAGACCCGAAGACCGCTGCCAAGTCCGTGGGCCCGTCCGAGGCATACCGCCAGGCAATGAACGACTATAACAGCGGCAATTTCGATCTGGCCCTCGCCGGATTTCAAAATTATCTTGTTCAGTTCTTGGGCGCGAGTCAGGCCGATCATGCACAGTACTGGGTCGGAGAGTGCTTCTATGCCGAGAAAAAATACGCCAAGGCAATCGAGGCGTTTTCGAAGGTACTCAAGGACTACCCCAAAAGTGAAAAAGTCCCCGGCGCTAAACTGAAAATCGGCTATTCCTATCTGAAAGAAAATAATCACGCCAAGACGAGGGAGTGGTTGAATAAGGTCATCAAGGAATATCCGGGCACAAAAGAAGCGGAACTGGCCAAGGACAAGCTGCGAAAAATCGGAAAGTAACTTCTCTCCTGCACAGAAACGCTCCTCTTGGGCGGTGATTGCCCACTTCTCCGGAATGATCCAGCCCGCCCCCCCATTCGCCTGACTAATCAATCGTGGTTGCCCTTCGGCTTTCTGTAGTATATACTACAGCCGATCGAGCAGACGCTTCAATGCCGACATCCTTGCTTACATCATCCGGCTTAACATGTTGATATCATAAATTGTTTTTCCCGAGCCTGTTTGGTCCCGTCATTGCAAAAGCAATAGCAGGAGGAGCGTCATGCGAGCATTACTGATTACACTCCTGAGCGTTTTTGTATCCATTCCCGCGGTCTCTCTGGCTGAATCCCTTGTCACGCTCAAGGACCTGGAGCAGGAGGCGCTCAAGAACAATCCCGAGATACTTATGGCCGCGAAACGGGCCGAGTCCGCGGGTGAGAGGAAGTCCCTCGCCTCGGCCATGCCCGACCCCATGATCGGCTACATGGTCCAGAACGTGGGAGCGCTCGGCACTTCCACGGTCGGCGTAGAAGATATGAGCATGCAGGGCGTGGTGATCTCCCAGGAAGTCCCTTTTCCGGGCAAGCTGGGGATCAAAGGCATGGCCGCGGGGAAAGAAGCGCAGCGCGTGGAGGAAGCGGCCCGCGAAACGAGGCTTCAGGTCCTGAGCAGCCTGAGAACCGCCTATTACGACTATTATTTTGCGTATAAATCAGCGGAGATCCTGGACCAGACCAAGGAACTCTTGAAAAATTTCGCGCGTATCGCCGAAACGCGCTATGCCACGGGACAAGGCATGCAGCAGGACCTGCTTCGGGCCCAGCTCGAAGTGTCGATGCTCCTCGACAAGATCGCCGAGCAGGAGCAGAAGAAGGACGCCCAGTCGGCCCAGATTAGCAAGCTGACGGGACGCGATCCCCTGGCTTTTCTCGGCAGGCCCGCTGAATTGGTCGCTGCCTCCTTCGACAAGAGCGTGGACGATCTGGCCGCCATGGCGCTCAAGCACTCTCCGGCGATCGAACAAAGGCGGAGGATGATCGAGCAGAGTGAAGCCGAACTTTCCCTCAGCCGCCGGGAATATCTTCCCGACATGGTAATCTCGGGAGGGTGGTTCACGCGGAAGGAAAAGCCGGACGTGTGGCAGGCCAGCGTGATGTTCAAAGTGCCGCTCT
>JBGPHF010000028.1:0-9817 GCA_041484215.1 Nitrospirota bacterium | reverse complement strand
CGACAGCAAGAGCCTCAGGGCAGCTTTCGCAGCCGGCGTCCCGCGTGAAGAGAAGCAAGCGAACGGGATTCTTCAACCGCGAAAACGTCTCTTTCATGGAATCAATCAGATCGTTATCAATCATACAAGCTCCCTGTTCAAGCACAGCAAAATCCAATTCCTTAATAAGTATAGCAAATTTTGCAATTGGTCCGAGGAAACTTTTATGACAAAGAAATAGCTTGACCGATGACGGCGAATTGCTATAATGCCCTCCAGGCATTCTAAATACGCTTGAGGAGGTACAGATCATGAAGCGGATCATTGCGGTTGCTCTTTTGTCGTTCTGCTTGATGGCGCCAGGAAGCTCGTTCGCGGAAAAGGTCGGGGGAGGAAATATCACTTTCACGCCGAAGAACGCCAGCCCCGTTGTCTTCAGCCACGATAAGCACGTAACAGAAAAAGGCCTCAAATGCACGGGCTGCCACTACGCCATATTCCAGATGGCGCAGGGGTCATATAAGATGGACATGTCCAAGATCAACAAGGGAGATTTCTGCGGCAAATGCCATAACGGCCAGAAATCCTTCGACGTAAAGGACCAGAAAAACTGCGTCAGGTGTCATAAGTAATCGTCAATTACTGGCTGCCGGATCCGGCATTCGGAGGGCATTATATGTTCAGGCTCATGAGCGGTCTTATTGTCTTCGGATTTGTGCTTACGCTTGCACCGGCTTATGCAGCGACGAAACAGGGCGACATCATCTTCAGCCCCAAGACGACCGACCCCGTCGTATTCAGCCACGATTACCACACAAAGAACAGGGGCATCACGTGCGCGGCCTGCCACTTTCGCACCTTTCAAGGCGACGAAGCGGGTTTTCATATGAAGCGGGACAAGTTGAACAAGCGGGAGTTTTGCGGTCACTGCCACAACGGCATGAAAAGCTTTGATTTGCAGTCCGAGAAAAACTGCGCGAGATGTCATAAAAAATAAAACGTCGCCCGGCTTCGTAGCTTACCTTGAACTGCTCACGGCACCTGGAGCAATGCCTCTGCCACTTCCTTCGGTTTTATGACCATCAGGTCATGTCCCGCGTCGATTTCCCACGGGCTTCACTCGATCCTCTCAGCGAACCTTTCGTCAGTTAGTCAAGCCCCTCGCATGGCGCGTGACGTAAGAGATAGGTTTTCATGGTTTACCGAATTCGGTTGAACAAGGTTTACTTTTCTCTGATTCTGTACTTCCTCAGTTTATACCGAAACACCCGTTCGCTGACGCCGAGCTTTTCCGCTGCGCGCGTTTGTATCCCGCCGGACTCCTTCAGCGCTTCCAGAATGAGCCCCCGCTCCACCGTGTCGAGCGTCTCGTTCAGAGAGCCCTTCAACTTCTGCGCGGACAGCAAGTCCTCCCCGAGCGCGGTCCGCACATGGATCGGGAGGTCCGCTACGGTGATAGCGCCCTTTTTGGAAAGGACCACGGCCCTCTCGATGATGTTTTCAAGCTCGCGCACGTTCCCCGGATAAGAGTACCGCATCAACACGTCTCGGGTTTCGGCGGTCACCGCGGAGATTTGTTTATTGTTTTCGCTGCTGTATTTCGCGATAAAATGACTCAGAAGCTCGGGGATGTCTTCCTTTCTTTCCCGCAGCGGCGGAATGACGATGGATACCACATTGAGCCGGTAATAGAGGTCTTCCCTGAACGCGCCTTGCGTGACTGCTTTTTCTATGTCCCGGTTCGTTGCGGCTATGACCCGGACATCGGTCTTGATGGTCTGATTGCCGCCGAGGCGTTCGAACTCATGCTCCTGGAGCACCCGAAGAAGCTTTACCTGCATGCCCTGCGTAAGCTCCCCGATCTCATCGAGAAGGATTGTCCCCTTGTCCGCTGCTTCGAACCTGCCGATCCGCTTCGCGGTCGCTCCGGTAAAGGCGCCCTTTTCATGGCCAAAGAGCTCGCTTTCAAGCAACGTCTCGGGAAGGGCCGCGCAGTTCAGCTTGACCAGAGGGAAGGCGGCCCGCTGGCTGTGGTAATGGATAGCCTTGGCGACCAGTTCCTTGCCGGTCCCACTCTCGCCTCGAAGCAGCACCGTGGCGTTGCTCGACGCCACTCTGCCGGCCAGGTTCAGCACCTCTTCCATCACGTGACTGGTACTCACGATCTCGTCGAACTTGTACCGCTCTCGAAGTTGTTCTTTGAGCTCGATATTTTCACGGATAAGGTCCTGGCGCTCGGAGATCCTTTCGATCAGCACGACGAGTTGTTCGAGATCGATGGGTTTGGGAAGGTAATCGTAGGCCCCCGCTTTGATCGCCTTGACCGCCGTCTCGATGGTCCCGAAAGCGGTCATGATGATGACGGCCATGTCGGGGTTGATCCTCCGGGCTTCATCCGAGGTCCGAAGCGCGTCCACGCCGGGGATATTGCAATCGGTCAGGAACGCTTCGAAGCGGTCGCGCCGGATAGCGGCCACGGCCTCGTCCGAGCTCCCTACGGCTAGGACGTCGTAGCCCTTGCGCATCAGGTAATCCTCGATCCTTTTGCGCTCCCCTGCTTCGTCGTCCATGATGAGAATGCGGGCTTTCTGCATACGGCGCTCTTCCCTCGTCTAGCTTCTTTCGTTCTTCGTCAGTTTATCGTACAGGTCGAACACGATCCCTTCGCGCAGGCCCCAGTCGCTCACGAGCAGCGCGCGCGCCCCGGCGCGCATCATGATTTCCTGGGCAATGATCGCGCCTGCTAGGATGATGTCCTCGCGGCCGGGCTCGAGCCCAGGAATGGCTCTCCGATCCCGAAGCGTGCTCCCGCTGAGCTTTCCGACCAGGGCATCGATTGCTTCTCGGGTCAGTTGAAAACAGTTGATCGCATCAGGATCATATTTCGCAAGTCTAAGCTCCATTGCCGCGAGTGTCGTGATCGTTCCAGCGGTCCCCGCCAGGAGGCGGTTCGGATCGGGGCGGAGAAGTTCCCGGTGTTTATCCAGTTCGAGACCCGCTGCCTCTCGGAGTCGTCCAAGCTCGCTCTCTGTGGGAGGGTCGTGCGCGATGAACCGTTCGGTGAGATAGACCGCGCCGAGCGGCAGACTCGCCTCCGTCGTCGCCCTGCCGGGATGCTGAGAAATTATTTCAGTGCTGCCGCCGCCGATATCGATAACGAGCGTGGAAGAGAACAGGGCGGCGCCGCGTTCGCCTCCCATCGTGGCTCGGAGCGCCCGCGTCACGCCCGCGAGCGTCAAGCGGGCCTCTTCTTCTCCCGGTATCACCCGGATGTCTATGCCGGTCCTATTTTTTACTTCCGCGACGAACTCAGCCGCGTTCGATGCCCGACGGAGCGCGCTCGTTCCGACGGCGGAAACGCTGGAGACAGCAAGATCACGGATACTGTCGCTGAAACGCGCCAAGACTTCGATCGAGCGGCTGATGGCCGCACCCGAAAATTTTTCCGTACGGTCGAGGTCTTCCCCCAACCGGGTGATTTGCCGGTCTGAATGGATTTCACGAAATGCGGACGGTCCGAGCTCAGCGACCAGAAGACGGAGGGTATTGGTCCCGATATCGATCCCCGCAAGGATCATGCAAGGAGCATGTCCCTGAGGCGGGAGCTGTACGCCTTAATGCGCATGGCAAGCAATTTCGCGATGGCCATGAGTACCCTAGCTCCGGTCCGGGGGTCGAGATCCATAAGCGCTTGGAAATCTTTTCTCGTGAGAATGAGCAGCTCGACGGCCGACTCGGACTGCGCTGAAACGAACCTGCTTTCTTCCTGCAGCAGCGCGAGTTCGCCGAAAAAATCTCCCGGCCCGAGCACAAGCAGGGCCTTTTGCTCGCCTTCACCGGCTGTGATAAAAATCCTGACGTTCCCGCTTTTGATGATGTACAGCGCCTCGGCGGACATTTTTTCCGTGAAGATCGACGTATCTGATTTTATCAGACGTTCCTGAAAAAGGCCGGCCGCAAGTTCTATTTCTTCAGTGCTGCAGCTCTTAAACAGTATCGTTTTTTGCAGAAGTTCGACGTTGCTCATGATTCACCCGGGGGGAACAACCTTTCTCTTACTGCTTGGGATCATTATAGGATGCCGTGTTTTATCTGTCAAGAACATGTTGCCAATGAAGAGGCCGCTCCCTGGCTAATGTCTTTTACGGCACACAGAGCACTTTATGGAGTTGAGGGATAACGCGAACGTCCGCGAGGTGTGCGAGGGCTGCATTCTGCCAGCCAATGAGTTGGAGGGGCGTGGGCGCCGTGGGGCCGCTTGCCGGCTGGAGTATGAACGGAACAGTCTGGTCGTATCGAGCTACGAGGTCTACCGCGGTCAGGATATCGCTCTGTGCAGTGTCCGCGGTAACGACGGCCTTTACGAAAAGCGCACGGCCGCGTGCGGCTTCCAAAAACTTTCTATGCTCGTCCCAGAAAGGCTGCAATCCCGTTGCCGAGGGCAGTTTAACATCCATACTTACCACGTCTACCATGTCCCGCAAGACGGTCATGTCTGCATAACGAATACCGTTCGTTTCGAGGTAAATTGAAAACCTGTTTTTGATGCCGGGCAGCCAACGGGCTAAAAAATGGCGATGGAGCAGAGGTTCTCCTCCCGTAAGACTGATCACGGGCCGGGATGGCCCCGGCACGACAAGCCGCAGGCAGAATTCGGAAAGCCGATCGCAGGACAGCTCCCCGGCAACCTCTTCATAGTCGAAAGAGAAGGCGTTCTTTTGCACGCGGCAAAATCCCGAGCTCCGCTGCTTCCCCGCTGCTGGAGTATCACAGAACCGGCATTGAACATCGCAGCCGACGAATCGGACAAAAATATGCCGTTGCCCCACCCACGGACCTTCGCCCTGAACAGAGGAAAATATTTCTTCAATAGGAGCAGGTTCCATAGCCCCAATAATACAAAAGAGGACCGTGAAATACAAGGATTTGATTTACTCTGGATTAAGAGAAAATCCGACGCTGTCCGCGGAGCGTCGAACAGCGATAACTCCCTGAAACACCGAATGTTTTTTTCACCATTATTTCTTGACAAGATGCGGCAAAAGGGGTAACTTAAGAACTAAAGTAGGAGGCTTCATGCACACAAAATTTTCGCTTATTTTTCTGATAGTTATTTCATTTACATTCACCTCGGGCACTGCAAAAGCCGATTCGGTGCCGCAGCGGCTTCCTCAACAAAATCAAGCCACGGTCCCCCCCCAACTGAAACCGCCTTCAGAGGACGTTGCCCAGCTGGATGAAAACATGGACGACTCGGTGATTGAAAAGCCTTATCAGATACCGATGATTCTCAACGACAGCGTCGAAAACCAGCTCGAATACTTCAAGACGCGCGGACGTGACATGTTTCAGCTCTGGCTTAACCGCTCCGCCCGTTACATCCCCGTGATGAAGGACATTTTTCACAAAAAGAACCTTCCCGAAGACCTGGTATACGTGGCGATGATCGAGAGCGGTTTCAACCCCTACGCGGTTTCGTGGGCCAGGGCCGTCGGCCCCTGGCAGTTTATGCCCGCAACGGGCAAGCTCTACGGACTGCATGTCGACTGGTGGATCGACGATCGCAAGGACCCTATAAAGTCGACCAATGCCGCGGCCGAGCACCTGAAGGACCTTCATAACCTCTTCGGTTCCTGGCCCCTTGCCCTGGCATCGTACAACGCCGGCGCCGGCAAGGTCCAGCGCGCGGTGCTCAGGACCCGCTCGGATGATTTCTGGGACCTCAAGGTGTCCCGCTACATTCGCAAAGAAACAAAGAATTATGTGCCCAAATTCATGGCGGCGACGATCATCGCGAAAAATCCCGAGGCCTACGGCTTCGTCGTTTCCAGCTTCGATCCGTACAAGTTCGACGAAGTGACGGTGGATCAGAGCACTGATCTTCGGCTCATCGCCCGCTGCGCCGGCGTTACGTATCCCGAGATCAAGGAACTGAATCCGTCGCTCAGGCGCTGGGTAACGCCGCCTCAGGCGGACAAGTTTACGCTCCGGATTCCGGCGGGGAAAAAAGAGCTGTTCCTGGCCAATTACGCCGCTGTCCCCCCGGAGCAGAAAATCAAATGGGACCGGCATGAGGTCAGGCAGGGAGAGACCCTGGCGGGGCTTGCAAAACAATACAATACGACGCCCGAGGCGATCCGCGACATAAACGGCCTGAAAAAGAACAGGCCTATACCCGGCAAGCACCTGCTCATCCCGACGGATACGAACGGAAAAAATCAGGACCTGAGCTATCTGGCCCCGGAACAGGTCGGGAAACTGCAACAAATTCTCTACCGCGTGAGACGGGGCGAAACGCTCTACAAAATAGCGCGGACCCATAATGTTACCGTGACGGACATCAAGGAGTGGAACAAAGGAATCGGGAAATCAGTTCGTGCCGGGCAGAAAATCAAACTCGTTGTCGACGTGGACCAGATATAGAGAAATACCGTCGACTCGGCTGATGGATGAGCGAAATAAAAAGCGGTCCGCGATTTATCGCAGGCCGCTTTTTTTATGCGTGCGTCTCGGTTTTATTTCTCATTTTTGAACGGCTGCGGGTGGCGGAGTGAGAGAAGATATCTTTTGCACTTTGCCCATGGCTTCCATCGCCCATGCGGTCCCGGCCAATTTGTCCGCTATGAGTTTGTACTTCTTCTGCGACTCGACCGTGTTCCCGCTTGCTTCATACAGCTTGGCAAGCTCCAGGGTTGACGCTCCGGGGCCGATAAGGGAATCGCTCTGCTCAAAGGCTTGAATGGCTTCAGTTTGTTTGCCGAGCGCGCGATACGCATGTCCCATGCGTTCATAGACAAGTCCGAGGATAAACTTATCGCTCGAATATTTACGGACGAAGAGCTGATATTCCTTGAGCGCTTCATCCGGTCTGCCGAGTCCCATGAGGCAGTTGCCGACGTAGTACTGGGCGATTGCGCCGCTCGTGGTGGAGGAATATTTCTTTTGCACGTCGCGGTAGAGTTCGAGCGCCCGGGAATAATCCGGATTTCCGCCCTGCGGATTGCTGTACACATCGTATGCAGAAGCCAGAAGCGGGGCAGCCTTCTGTTCCTGCGCGGACTGCATGAGCGAGTAGCCCGCCCCCAGTACCAGCGCGGCGACGAGTGTCACCGCGATGACGGTAAAAATCCTGCTATGGGCCGCAACATACTCAACAACGTGGTGCACTATCGACCTGATTTCCTCCTGCGGCTGGTGCTTTGAGGCGGAACCTCTCTTCTTAATCGTCGGCATTCATGGCCCTCCTGGTGATTTATGTTTTCTTTCTGGTCTTGATTTATCCGCTTTGATCATAGCCTTTATCGGATTCGATCCGTGTCTAAAGGTTTGATCTTTTATTACCGTTTCAACGCGGCCATGACTTTATCGGCCAGTGCGCGGGAATTTTTCAGCACCTCGGAGATCTTTTCCGCGCTTATCCCCGCGCCGAGCAAAACCGTTCGGGCGAATTCATCAGTGATCAGGTCTCCCGGTTCGTGCGTGTCCGTATCGATCACGAGTTTGGCGCCGGTCTCAAAGGCCATACGGGCCACGTGCCCGTTCGTCAAACTGTGCCCCTTGCGGGCGGAGATTTCGAGATGCACGCCGTTTTTCGCTGCCAATTCGGCTTCTTCTTGCGTGATCAGGCCGGGGTGGGCAAGAATGTCCACGCGCGCCTCGATGGCCGCGCGATTCGTACCGGGGTGCACCGGTTCCACCGGCGTCTCGCCGTGGGCCACCACGATCAAAGCGCCCAGGGACCGAGCCCGCTCCGTAAGCTCCGCGAACGTCTCCGGAGGAATGTGGGTCAATTCGATCCCCGGCAGGGCCGTTATCTTCCAGCGGCGATTGAGCTCCTTGCACACGGCGGCCACGCGCGGGATCGTGAAGTCCAGGTTCGAAGCGTCGGCGTGGTCCGTGATCGCGATCACCTCGTAGCCCTTCATGACTGCGCGCCGCACGAGTTCAGACGGCACGAGCACGCCGTCGCTGAATAATGAGTGGGTATGAAGATCGATCATAGGTTCACCAATGGTTGCTTTCCTTTTCTCCCCTGATAATTGCCCCGCTGTTCCATGAGCGCATCAAGGTCCCGCAAGAGTTCGCTCCGGGTCTTGTTCCAGACCGGCGCGACCAGAATTTCATCGGGCGCCGCGGCAAAAAGCCGCTGCAACACGATGCGCGGAGACAACCGCTCCAGAAAATCGGCGAGCATCTGGATGTACTCATGGTATCCGAAGGTCATAAAGGGCTTTTTCGCGTACAGCTCGGCCAGGGTCGTGTCCTTCACCACCTGAAGCTGGTGTATCTTGAGAAACTCGATCGACGTGTGGGACAACTCGTCCGCCATGGCGAGCATCTCTTCGCGCGTTTCCGTGGGGAAACCCAGAATGATATGCGCCCCGACCCGGATGCCCCGTCCCGCGGTCAGCTCCACGGCTCGCTGAAAACACTCGTAATCGTGTCCCCGGTTGATGAATTCCAGGGTTTTGTTATGGATCGATTGGAGCCCGTATTCTACGAGCACGAAAGAGTCTTTTGCCAGCGCTTCGAGAAGCGCTATCTTTCCCTCGTCCACGCAGTCGGGCCGCGTGCCGATGGCCAGCCCCACGACGCCGGGAATGCCGAGGGCCTCGCGGTAAAGCCGTTCGAGCACGTCCACGGACGCATAGGTGTTCGTATACGGCTGGAAATAGACGATGAACTTATGAGCGCCGTAGCGGGAGCGGAGATACGGAATGCCTTTTTCGACCTGCTCCCGCAGGGACGACGCGCTCGTACAGGCCGCGGGCCGGAAGCTGTCGTTGTTGCAGTAGATGCAGCCGCCGGTGGCGAGCGAGCCGTCGCGGTTCGGGCAGGTAAAGCCGGCGTCCACGTTCACCTTGTAGACCGGCTGTCCATACAGGTCCTTCATGTACTGCCCGAAGGCGTTATAGCGCCGGGCTGTCTGCCTGACCGGCATTGCTGAAGTTTTCATGGAGAGGTTTTCCCGTTCGACCGAAGCGCGTAGAATCGCCCTGAATCGAATTGTACTATACCAAAAGAAAGGGGAAAAATCCAGAAAGGAATCTACAGGAGGAACCGAACTGGTTCAACCTCGCAAGCGGCAAGAAGAGGAGCACTGTTACGAGTAACGATCGGATCTATGATGCTGGTTGAAAAATCCCGTCTGTTGTTGGCAGGAATGTCAATTCTAAAGTCAGACCCCTTAACTCCCCCAGTTCTTTCATAAGTCCTCCTAAAGAAAGGTCATTTCACGCGGAGACGCGGAGGCGCTGAGAAAACCGTATGATTCGTAGATTAATGAATGCCGTTTGTCGTTATTAAACCAACATCAGTGACCTTATCTGAGGTATATGCAGTTACTCACGGTTTCTCCGCGTCCTCCGCGCCTCCGCCTGTACCCAGCGAGTTTACGAGCCTGCACCCAGCGCTTATGAGTGTTTACGCGAGTGCAGGGCACGTGAGACAGTATTTATTTCCTGTTTCTGCCTTTCCCCGCCCTCCCTACTGCTCCGCCTTCGGGAAGAGCCTGGCGATCACGATCATCAGGATCAGGGTCACCGCGCCGAGTACCGCGTAGAGTCCCCAGCTCTTGTCCTCGAACGCTCCCACGAACGCGTTCTTGAACCCAGATGAACTGATTGATTCGACTTTCCCCATCTCCACGGTCTTCGGCAGGGCACCGGCCAGGTGGGCTTTCACCAAGGTCAGATCGTACTTCGCCGGAGCGGCCTTCTCGTTCCCGCCATAGAGCGCGTACTCGCCCGGTGCGGATGCCAGGAAGAGCAGCGACGGAGCGGAATAGGACACCTTGAGATTGCGAAGCTCGATGGGCCTGTTGTCGCCGTGCTCCATG
>JBGPHF010000027.1:0-10305 GCA_041484215.1 Nitrospirota bacterium | reverse complement strand
GCTCGTGGGAAGGCCCAGGGCCGCGTCCGCTTCGATGAAGTTCTTTTGTTTGAGGAACTGGATTTTCCCCCTGATGAGTGACGCCACGACCGGCACGTTCGTGAGCCCCACGACCATCATGATGTAGTAGATGTCGGGCTTGAACGCCGCGATCACCAACAGGATGAGCACCAGGCGGGGGAACGAGTCCACGAGGTTGGTGAAATAGGTGATGGCCGTCTCAAACCATCCACCGCGGTACCCCGCGAGAACGCCGAGCAGGGTGCCGAAAAAAAGCGCGATGAAGATGGCGAGCAGGCCCGGCAGAAAATACGCTTGGATGCCCACGATCAGGCGCGAGAACATGTCGCGGCCCATGAAGTCGGTGCCCATGAAGTGGCCTGGCGTTCCCGGCCCCGCCATCATGAGCTCGAGGTCGATGTCCTGGGGGTCCCGGGGCAAAAGGTTGAACGAGCCGAGGACGTAGGACACCACCACGAGCGTGACGATAAGCAGGCCGTAGCCCACGTAGGCCAGGTCAACGGAGTCCGCTTTTTTCCAGAACGGGAGGTCAGAAAACTCGCCGATCTCGCCGGATCTTTGGGAGTAGGTTTTCATAGTTTTCAATCAGCCACAGATGAACTAAGATAAACACGGATTAAAGCGCGGATTCCTCGCCTAAAGTGGATGGCCTTATTCCACCTTCCGAAATCGAATCATTCCTTCGACGCCCTGGGGTTCACTGCCACATAGACCACGCTCTGGAACAGACTCCCAAGGCGAACGAGGACCGCGGCCATGATCGCGATGCCCATGATCACGGGGTAATCCCGGTCCTGGGCGGCCTGCCAGGCCATCCTTCCCATGCCGGGCCAGTTGAACACCTGCTCCACGATTACCGCGCCCCCGAGGATGAAGGGGATCTTCGAAGCGACGATCTCGGTCACCGGAATGAGCAGGCCCTCTTTGAACGAGTGCTTCCACACAGACGCTCCCTTGGCCCGGGCCGTGCGAATGTAGTCTTCATTCATGACCCTGCCCATTTCGTCGCGCAAATAGCGAATGACCTCGCTGATCGTGCCGTTCCCGATGCCCAGCACGAAGATCGGCAGCAGCCCGTACAGCCATCCGAAGGAATGCGCGCCGCTCGAATACCCGAATGCCATGGGGAAAAGCCCCAGCTTGTGCGTGAAGAAATAGATGACGATATAGCCCAGCCAAAACACGGGGAGTGCGGATACGATGTAGGAGAACATGGTGAGAGGCCACGAAATCTTGTCCGTGCCTCGCACCGCGGAATAGAGCGCGATCGGCACCGCGATGAGGAGCGTGATCAGGAGCGAGCCCAGCGTGAGCATGAGCGTGTTCAGGCCCACGCGAAGCACCTCTTTTAAGACCGGCAGGCCCGTCCGGATCGAGGTGCCGAAGTTGCCGTGGAGCATGCCCGCGAGCCACGAGAGGTACTGCGCGTACCAGGACTTGGGAACGCCCAGGGCCTCGCGCAACCCCGCCCGGGCCTCGGCCGTTGAGCTCTGGCCTTCGAGCAGCACGCTGAAAGGGTCGCCCGGCGACAAGTAGAGAATGATGAAGACCACGAGGCTCACCCCGAGCAGGAGAAACGCCGTGATCATCAGCTCGCGGGAAAGCGCCAGGGCCACGGGCCTGACTGCCGAAAACTTCATTGTTTTTTCACGCTCATTCCGAATCACATCGTGGATAAGAAACTTATTTTTGGTCTTTCCCTTCCATGAACCATTCGTCGGCATAGGAGAAGAATTTGTAGGGGTGAATGGCAACGCGTCGCACCTTCTTCTGGAACGCGGCGTAGTTCGTGAGCGTCCAGAGGAACGTGTAGGGGTTTTCGTCCGCCAGAATCGCGTGAAGCTTGCGGTTGATCGTCCGCCGCTTTTCGTGGTCGAGCGTCAGCTTGCTTTCGTTGATCAGGCCGTCCACCTCCGGATTGGAGTAGCCGCCGAAGTTGTTCTTCCAGGGACCGATCTCGCCGGAGTGGAAAAGCGACGAGATGTCCGCCGAATCGTCGAACACCCAGGAGGCGAAGATGACGTCGAAGTCGTGCTCCAGGAAAACGTCTTCCTTCCAGGCCTGCCACTCCTTGAACTCGACTTTGATGTCGACGCCGACGTTCTTGAGATAATTCTTGAATGCGAGCACGACGCGCTTCACCGCCTCGCTCTCTTTTTCGATAGGCACCTTGAGAGAAAGAGTGAGCTTCTTGCCGTCTTTTTGCATGAAGCCGTCGGCCCCCCTGCTGAAACCCGCCTCCTGGAGGAGCGCAATCGCCTTCTGCGGCTCGAAGGGGATGGGCAGAACGTCGAGGTTGTAGGCCCAGCTCCCCGGCGCGAACGGCCCGGAGATGATAGTCCCTTGGCTGTTGAAGAACGAGTCGAGCATCTCCTGACGGTTCACGGCGTAGGTAAAGGCCTGGCGCACGCGCTTGTCCGCGAGGAGCGGGTTCCGGCAGTTATACCCGAAGAAGGAGTAGGAGAGCGCGTTGTAGGGCTGGAGAATGAAGCGTTTGTCGCCCTGGATCTCGGGAATGTCGCGCGGGTTCACGAGCACGATCATGTCGATGGCGTTGAACATAAGCGCCTGGGTCATGATGTTCTGGTCGGCAAAGGGCTTGGCCACGATCTGGTCTACATGGGGCCTGCCCTTGAAATAATTATCGTTTGCCGTGAGCACGATCTCCCGCTCGGCAGTGACGTTCTTGAGCATGTAGGGGCCGGTGCCGATGGGGTTCTGCACGAACGCGTCGTCGCGGGTAAGGAACTGCGGGTTGACCGGCCCGTGCTTCGGGATGACCTTGAAGCTGAATTTCGCCAGGGCGTTCAGGATCGGACGTTTGAGCGTGAACCGCACCGTGTAGTCGTCTATTTTTTCCGCCTTATCAATGAACTCGTAGCGCACCTTGAGCGGCGTGATGGTCCGGGGGTGCATCATGATTTTGTAGGTGAACATGACGTCGTCCGCCGAAAAGGGCTTGGGCTCCTCGCCCTCCCGCGGGTGCCAAGTGACGTCCTTCCGGAGATAGAAGGTATAGACTCGCCCGTCACTCGAACGGTCCCAGCGTTGGGCGAGTTCCGGCACGATTTCCTGTTTTTCATTGATCCCGACGAGGCCATTGAAGAGAAGCTCCGTCAGCCGGAGCGAGATCATCTCGTTGCTCGTGATCGGGTCGAGTGTGGCCGGCCTGCCGTATTCGCCGTAGCTCAGGGTACCGCCGTCCGGCCTGTTGTCTTGCTTGCGGCCCGCTTCGGCGAGAAGCGCCGCCGAGAAAACCACGGCGAGCGTCAGCAGAACTGTCAATGTTCTTTTCATAAGTTCCTCCTCATGATAAATTCCATAAAAGTGCTTGCGAACTAATAGATCTTCACGTCTCCCGCGCTCTTGTGCTCCATCGCATAAATCCCCTGGAGCGCTTCCTGGAGCTGCCGCACCTCCGGGAACTGCTTGCTCATTTCAAAGTATATCTCCAGTGCCTCGGAAAATTTCTTCGTGCGGTAATACGCCTCAGCAAGGTTTACGAGCATCTCGGGATCGTTGAACTCGATCTTGTTTTTGTTGCTCTTGTCGCGGCCGGTCTCAAGATAGGACGCAGCCTTGGCAAAATCCTTTTTTGCACTGTAATACCTCCCGAGGGCGATGTTGAGCAGGGAAAACCGCCTTCCCTCTCCCGCCTCGACCGATGCCGCGGCTTTGGCTGCGAGCTTGGGACAATCGGCCCGCACGCCGCTGCAGACGATAAGAATCTCCGCGAGCAGCTCGGGGTCCAGGGGCTGTTTCTTCGAGAGCTCATCCCATACCCCGATGGCGTCGAATTGGCGGCCCTTCCGGTAATTGTTGGCCGCCTGCCGCGCAGCCGCCTTGTCTCGGTACTGTTGCGGCATCGACGAAGCGATGAACGCGGCCGTCGACTTGACGGACTGGTCGACAGCGCCGGACTGGGCATAGGCTTCTCCGAGATAAAAGTTCACCGTGTCCCTGATTTTTCCGTCCTCGAGCGCCTTTTCGAGCGAGGCGATGCCCGCCATGAGGTAGAGCTGCGCGAGATCGTCCAACAAAAAAGCGTCGTAGAAAGTGATGATCTTGGCCTTGCTCACCGCCTCCTTATAAGAATATGCCTTGAGGTCGGCCCGTTTGAAAAGGTCGATTCCCTTATCGGCAAGCCCCTCGGCTGCATACACGGAGGCGACGTTGGTGAGGTACCGCAAAGACGCGCCCGGTCCGGATTTTTTCAGGACTTCCAGGCTCTCGTTGGCGAGCTGCAAGGGCTTCCTGTCTTTTAACCCCGCCTTGCTGTATGCTGCGGCGAGCGCCGCTTTCACCTCGGGGTCCGCTCCGGGAAGACCGGCCCACGCCTCGTCAGCCTTTTGCATATCGCCTTTGAGGGCAAAGCAGAGGCCGATCGAGACTTGTGCCATGGCCTTTGCTCTCGGCTCCAAGCCCTCCGTGGATGCGAATTTCTGCAGGTATGAAAGCGCCGGTTCACCCTTCCCCGAAGCCAGGAGAGCTTCTCCGAGATAGAGATCGACAAAACGGCTCCGGCTTTTACCCTGTTCGGCCGCCAGTTTTTTCAAATAGTCCTGGTGCAACGAAAGCGCCTCAAGATACAGTTTCCGGTGCAGCTCGGCGTTCTTCAGGTAGATCATACCGAGTGTGAGCCGAGCGGTCCCTTGCCTCGCATGCTCGATCGACGGCAGCTCCGCCCGGAGCATCGTCGCCGCCTCCGCGTAGTGCCGCTTTTCATAGAGCTTCATCGCTTTCGCGACCGAATCGTCGGCGCCGAACACGGGTGCGGCGGCCACCATAAGTATCGTTAAGAAAACAATCGTGCGATTCATACCTGCTCCTCGGAAAACCGATAACCGGGCGACAGACCCGCAAAAAAAAACTCTCCCGCTTTAATTCTTCAGGCGCATAAGAAAGATCTGGTCCCACTGATTGACCAGCGCGCGGAATGCGACGACGCCGTCCGCGGAGCACGTCACATCGTGGTTCATTTTGGTGTCGGTCTTTATCGGCAAGCTCGTCTTCTGCGAGACATCCACGACATAGAGCGGGTTGTACTCCACCCGATCGTCTTTGACGTAGACGATCCTCTTGCTGTCGGGCAGCCACGCGGGGCCTGACTCTACATCGGGGATGACGTCCGAAGCGACGACCTTCGCGGCAAGCCCCTCCCCCTCGGCGGGATCGGAGCCGTCCGCGGCGACGACGATAAGCGACCAAGCTTTGGGATCGCCGGTTGTGTTGTAGTTCGAGTAGAACGCGATCTTCCTGCCGTCCGGAGACCAGACTGGGCGCAAGTCGTCCGAAGCCCAGGCCGTGAGCCTTTTCAGACTCTCCCCGGGCCTTGCAGGGTCGGTGATCATCTCGATGTGGTGGTTTTCGTTGCTGCCGTGCATCATCACGATCCTCTTGCCGTCCGGAGACCAACGGGGATAGAGATAGGCTTTGCCGCCCTGCGTCAGCCGCGTCAGAGCGCGGGTCGCGAGGTTCAGGAGATAAACGTCGCCGTTGCCGGTCCGGCCCGACACGAAGACGATGCTGTTCCCCGCCGGCGACCAGTGCGCCTGACCGTCTTTTTCCTTGTGTTCGGTAAGCCGTGCCGCGCCCTTCCCTCCGATTTCCTGCTGGTAGAGATCGTAGTTTCCCTCGCCTCCGTTACTCATGAACACGAAGCGGTCTCCGCCCGGCGACCAGGTAATGCCCGCGTTGTAGCTCACTTCTTCGTAGACGCCCGGAAAGAAAAACTTCGTGTCCGCCGCCCCGTCTTCGGACAGTTGAAAGTACACGGTCTGGACCTCGGTCCCGTCCGCGGTCATGATGCGGATTTCTTTTTTGTCGCCGATGCTCCGTTCAAACGCGATGAGCGTCCCCAGCGGGGACCATTGCGGGTTCGAATCGTTTCTCTCTTTCTCGATTTTCGTCAACGGCCGGAGGGAGAGCGGTTCGACCTGTTGCTTTTCCGTTCCCGTCTGCGCGGAGACCGGCTCGGCCGCGCCGGGAAGCATCGGCGCGACTGTTTCAAATTTTTTTTCGTCTCTACTCTCTCCCGGTTTCGCGCCAGACGTCGGGACGGACTTCATTTCTTCCGCGATGCCGGTCCCGGCGATGAGAACCGCCGTCAGTGCGGCAAATCGCAACGCCCGATTTTTTTTTACGTTCAAACTCCCGGCCCCCCTCTTCTCACAGGTTCTTGATCTGGTCCCAATATTTCCGGGCCGATTCGCGGGACTGTTCGAACGCATTGTTTCCCTCGAGGTTTTTCGGGAAGAAGTCGAAGTACTCCTGCCAGGCGAGGTTCGCGCTGTTCAGGATCTGGTTTTTCTTGGTTATGAGGTAGAGCTTGTGATACGACAGCGCCATGTAATAATACGTGTCGTGGACAGCCTCATCATAGTGCACGTTCGGGAAGAACCTCGTGTTCTGTTTCGCCTTCTGGAGGTTCTCGACAGCCTTGGCAAACAACTGGGCCGCGGCATTCTTGTCTTTAGCCACGAGCGCGCTGCCCTTCTCGTAATAGGCATGGCCCAGGTTCGTGAACGCGACGGCGTATTGCTTGAAGACCAGTTGCTGGTTCTCGGGCAGCGAGAGCACGTTCTCGAACTCGCGGATTGCGGCGTCGTAATCGTTCTTTTCATCCAGGTAGAGCTGGGCCAGGCGGTGATGGGCCTCGGAATAATCGGGGTGCCCCTTCTCCGTGTTCTTGTACGCCGCGATCGCCGCGTCGACGTCGCCTTTCTGGAGCGCCCGTTCGCCGATCTTGAGGTAATCCTTGTGCAGAACGACCCTGGCCTCGCCGGTGCGGTTTTCCTCTTTTTTGGAGAACTCGACCACCTCTTCCCAGTCGCGGTAGTCGCCGCCGACCGAAACCCTGACCGTGTGGAATCCAAGGTTCACGAGCTTGCCGTCATGAATCGGCGTCTTCCCGATCTTGTCGCCGTCCACGAATACCTCGGCCCCCGAAGGCTCGGAATCCACCTTGAAGATCGAGTTATTGACGTTCAGCACGAATTCCTTGGCGTCCTTGTTCTTCTCGATCTTCACTTTCGCGCTTACCTGCTGGTAGCCGTGGCGGTACAGGACGAGGTTGAAATTCTTGCCGATCCGGACCGGCACTTCGGCCTTGCCGCTTGCGTCGGTACTGCCGAGCCACTCGTCGTTCACGTAGATGTTGACGCTTCCGAGCGGGGCTACGTCGGGCGGCACCCCGCCCTTGGCGGAAAGAACGAAGTAGTTGCGCGCGCCCTCCTCCTCGCCCTCGCGGACGATATGACGCACCGCGCGGTCGCCGATGGCGATCTTTTCGCCTTTCTTCAGGTCCTCGACCTCGGCCCAGGAACCCGAGTCCTCGGACTTCTTTACTTTGAGCCTGCCGGTCTCGCGGTAGCCCGCGACCTTGCCTGTCTCGTCGAGCCGGGGCGTCATGAGCGCGAACTCGGCGCCGCGGCTGATGCGATAGGACTTCCCAATGTTGACGCGATAGCGGTCGCCTTCCTGCGCGATCACGGTCCCCTCGAAAGGAAACCGCTCCACCACGTTGGCGGCGATCTCCTTGGCGGCGCTCGTGATGTCGGAGGGCCGTCCGGCGCGCATGATCTGGCTCATGATGAGCTTGCCGCCGGAGGTGTAGAACTTAGTCTCGATCAAAAATCCCTTGTCGTCCTTGGAAACGCTCCCGAGAATGATCATGTCAACGGTCCTCTTGAGCGGGGTCTCGCGCCAGCCCTTGACCGTGATCTTTTCGATGCTGAGGCGGCTGTGTTTCATCTCCGCGCGGAGCGCGTCGGACGGAACTTTCTTAAAACAGGAATACTTGAAAAGCTGGTCGGCCAACGCCGTCTCGGTCTGACTCAGGACATCCTTTATGTCCACGTTCGGCGTATTGCTTCCGAAACGGTAAATGCCCGCCCGGATCGGTTTCGGCGTCGTGGGATAGAAATACCGCTGAATACTGATCTCGCCTTCGAGCGTAATCGAGGTCTTCCACTTCGAGGGAATGTACCCGGAAGCCGCGAGCTCAAGCGGCGCCTTTTTCCCGGACTCTCCATCGTAGCTGTAGGTAAGGGCTCCTTTGGCATCGGTCTTCCCGATCTGTTTTTTGTTGAGGGTCACCACGACCCCCGGGATGCCGCCTGCCTGCCCGTACTCCTCGGCCAGGGCCGTCACGGAAAGCAGCACGCGCTTGGAGAGCGTCGCCTCGATGCGCTGTCCGGGCTCGAGCTCTCCGGTCTTTCGCCAGACGGCGTAGCCGGATTTCGTTACCGCGAGGTCCGCGCCGCCCTTGGGCAGATCCTTGTACTCGTAGACAACCTCGCCTTTGTCGTCCGTTTTTCCCGCGTCTTTTCCCGAAGCCTTGACGCTAGCGCCGGCCACGGGCGTTCCCTTGTCCGTGGCAACTATGGTCACATACCTCGTTGCCGAAAGGTCGGCATCGAAGGTATACGTGTCGACCGTTCCGGACTTGGGTAGTTTCATGAGAAACGTGTTCTTCCAGGGCGTGATACGGTAGCCCGGCGTGTCCTTGGACACCGACACCTCCACCTCAGCACCCGGCTTCTTTTTGATGACCTGGGAAAAAGCGCCGTTCGCATCGGTGGTCCCCAGGGCTTTGCCGTCAACCGCGACTTTTACCTGGGACGCAGGCTGTCCGTCCATCCGCGCTTTGACCTTAAGCTCAAGCTTCTCGCCCGCGCAGGCGAAAAGCAGCAGTGTTGCCGAGAGTGCGAAACCGACCCGTACCAGCTGTTTGACCATACCATGCCTCCTCAAAAAGAACGACCTCTGTGTGCTATCGTAACCGCTGCGGAACTACTACATCTCCGGCGGCTGGATGTTCACCTCACCGGGGTTCACGATTTTGTCCTCGTCGGACTTGGAGCCTTCAATGCTCTTGCGTTTGCCCTCGGAGATCTTCTTCAGTTTGAAGTCCACCTTCTTACTCCCGAACTTCGTAATTTCCACGGCCTGCGTGTCTGTCGAATAGCCGATCCTGCTCGCCTCCACCTTGTACATTCCGGGAATAAGGAAGTCTTTCAGGGATTCGTACTTGCCCTCCACGTCGACAGTGACCGCGTGAGAAGCCTTCTCAAGGGTCGTGGTGGTGTTGATCATATTCACCACCGTCCCCTGCGGGCTCTCCTGTGCAGGCGGAATCGGCTGCATCTTGGCGTCCATCAGTTGAACCGTCCCGTAAATACTCGGCGAACATGCAGCCAGCGCGAGCGCCAGAACAGCGACCGCAAGACTCATTGTCTTCTTCATAATCCGTTTCCTCCTGGGCGTTGGTGTATCGATGTTTTGTCGGGAGTGGATCCCCCCACGGCTGGAACTAGGGCTATGACAAAAAAACCGCCAAAGAGAAAGCGCTTGCATTCTTTGGCGGCTCGACTCGCGTATAAAACAGTTGCATCGGCTTCGTGATGAAACGCATGGTTGATTTTCATGCACCGCTGTTTTACTTAGCTTCGTGGCTCTGCGCCCCGCGGTTTCCCGCGGTTTGCTCTGAGCAAAGGAAATGTTCAGTTAACTTGTGGTTAGAACTGTATCATTACCCATTCCCGTTGTCAAGTAGCATCGGGTGATGTGTCGGGTGATGAGCAAGGATAACTGGAGGACACAATTTTTTTTCGCAATGTGCGAATGGGTTTGAGGCAACGGATAAAGTTGTTGTATACTAGTAACTAGAGAGAGAGGCAGTCCAATCTGCGGTACTCCAAGGAGGTCTCAGTATGACAATATTCCTTATCATCGCGGCCATCGCTGTGGCAATCTACGTCTATGCTGCTATTGCTTACTACTACGGGTTCAAGAACTGGTCTCCCCTGTGCGGCTGCAGGGGGACAGAGTGCGGTTCCAAGATGGCTACGTAGCCTTAGCCTTCCTCGGGTAAGCTGATGGATTCTTTAAAAAACACCAGGGTGGCACAATATGAGGTCCGAAAGGTTACATCATGAAGAAAAGAGGTTAAGCTGCGGCGGGGTTATGATCCTGATGATGGCCGGCAAAGTAATGTTTTTACGTATAACGGGAACGAAACGACCATGGAGACAGTTGCTCCGCGCAAATGCGGGAACCTGCTAAGGGGGGGCATCAGCGGATGCATGGGGAGACGCGCCTTCGCAGCCCCCATGCCTTCAGCGGGGAAAATGGATGACAATTCTATATTTTTTGCAAGTGGGGTACTCTGAGAACCACTCGCTAAGAATATTATTTCTTCTTGCTCTTCGGTTTTTTTACTTCCTTCTTTGCACCTTGCCGTGAAGCCGCCATGCTTTATCACCTCCTTTTTGGCGAGAGCCT
>JBGPHF010000026.1:0-10694 GCA_041484215.1 Nitrospirota bacterium | reverse complement strand
CGGAGCCAGGGACATGAGCATTATGGGGAAGAAGCGCCGAGGGAAGGAGAGGGGCAATAAAAACCCGCGAAGAATAGTTCTTTTTCTTTGCCTGGTTACATGCTTTTTCTCAGCCTCCAGCATTTATGCGGAACAGCCGGCTGCCGCCGACAACCCCGGGACGCAAGGCGCCACGGTTGACAAGAACGGTCCCCAGGAAAGCACTCTGACCGGAGACTGGGGCGGGTTTCGAGCCTCGTTAACGAAAAGCGGCATAGACACCGAAATCGTTTACAAATTCGACGTGATCAGCAACAAGTCGGGCGGCGCTGAAACAGGGACGGAAAGTCTGAACAACCTGGACGTCAAATTTTCCCTTGACGGCGAAAAGCTGCTTGGTTCCCCGGGGACCACGGGATTGATCTATTTTCTGAACAATAACGGCGGGAAGCCAGGCACGACACTCGTGGACAATGCCGAAGGAGTCGACAACATCGAAGTGCAGACCCCGGGCGCAAAACTCTATGAAGCCTGGGTCCAGCAGAGCTTCCTGAAGGACGAGTTATCAGTTCTGGCGGGGCTGCATGACCTGAACTCCGAGTTTTATTCTACCGAGACCAGCGGTTTATTTATTCGCCCGACCTTCGGCATCGGATCGGACATGTCGCAGTCGGGCCGCAACGGACCGTCTATATTCCCGAATACCTCGGCCTGCGTGCGGGTCAAAGCGCAGCCGAGCCGCAATTATTCCGTCCAGGTCGCGGTTTTCGACGGCGTGCCGGGAGACCCCGATAATCCCCGGGGGACCCATATTGATCTTAAACGGGGTGACGGCGACCTCCTTGTCGGCGAAGCTGCTTATCTGCCGGGTGAAAAGACGACGAACGGCAAAATCGGCGTCGGCGCCTGGAAGTACACAAAAAAATTTGATGATTTAGTTGACGTTGACAGCGAAGGCAATCCCGTGCAGCGGCGCAGCCACGGCATGTACGTTCTGGGCGAACGTCAAGTTTATCAGGCGCCCGGGCATGACGATCAGGGCTTGAAAGTATTCGCCCGTTTCGGCATTGCCAGCCCCGACGCCAACCGCTTCGATTATGCCTGGAGCGCCGGGGCCGTCTACACAGGGCTGTTCGGCAGGGACGGGGGACGGCTGGGGCTCGGCGTGGAAGGGGCGCACAACTCGCGGAAGTACCGGGAATCCGTGGGAACGGTCGATTCATCGACAAGGGCGTACGAACTGACCTACAGCGACAACCTGACGCCCTGGCTGCTTATTCAACCGGATGTCCAATATATCATGGACCCCGACACCAATCCGGCGCTCAAAAACGCGCTGGTGGTGGGGACGCGGTTTACGGTCAAATTTTAAACAAAAGTATCAGCGCCGAATTAATTTCCGACAATGATATAAAGGCAGGAGATGGCGCCGACCGATAAGGCGGGATGCCCTCTTTTTATGTTTTTTCGAGAAAATAAAATAATCAGTAGTTAATCTTGGCCTCAATTTGCTATAATTTAAACAGGTCGAGTGTTGTCCGGTATTATCGAGAGCAGCACGGATACACGGGTTACTATTTTCTGCGAAGCAAAATGAACGGAGAAGACCTATGAAAACAATTAAAAAACTTTCCCTGGGGGCGGTAGTTTTCGCGGCCCTGTGTTTCACGGCAGGGAGCGCGCAGGCTGAGATCAAATTCGGGATATTGCCGCGTCTCAGCGCGGTCGAGCTGCACGGCATGTTCGAGCCCCTCGCGGCGTACCTGTCCGGCGAGACGGGAGAGAAAGTGAGCATCGTCATCCCGAAGGACTTCGATGCTTTCAAGGCGGCGGTCAAGGCGGGGCAGATGGATATCGGCTTCGCGAACTCGCTCGTGTATGTCCAGCTCAAGAAGGAAGCGAACGTGGAGCCCCTGGCGCTTTCGTCCGAGCCGAAGGCGGGAACAAAATTCCGGGGGATCATCATCGCCCGGAAGGACAGCGGCTTCGAAAAGCTCCAGGACCTTAAAGGCAAGAAGCTCGTGTTCGTGGAGAAGGATTCCGCCGCGGGCTATGTCTTTCAGATGCTCCTCCTGAGCAAGGCCGGGCTCGACGTCCATAAGGACTTCACCACCCTGCCGTTCGCGAAGAAGCACGACAACGTGATCATGGCGGTGTTCAACCGGTCGGCGGACGCGGGCGGGATCCGGGAGGACGATCTGGCGAAGATGAAGGACAAGGTGGACTTGTCGCAGCTCAAGGTCGTCGGGTATACCGACTATTTCCCGAACTGGCCCCTCTTTTCCACCGGAAAATTGACCAAAGACGCCGCGGCAAAGGTCAAGGCAGCCCTGCTCAAGCTCAAGCCGAACGACCCGCAATCGGAAAAAGTGCTCGGACCGGCCAAGCTTACCGGCTTTACGACTGTGTCGGACAAGGACTATGATCAGCTCCGCCAAGCCGCGAAGCTTGCAGGGGCCCTGTAAAAAAATGAAAGAGAGATACGTATGAACGGCATGACCTTTATGACCGGTTGGAAACTCACAAAAAAAATCACGGTCGCCGTGACGATCGTGCTGGCGCTCGTGTTCGCGGCGCTGACCGTGGTCTTAAGTCTGCACGAGAAACAGGTCCTTCTCGCGGAGCTCGATAAAAAGGGCGGCAATCTGGCGAAATTCGTGGCGGATATCTCGGCGGAACCGATCTTGAGTTACAACTTCAGCTACCTGGAGAACTACGTCAAAGACATCTCCACGGGAGACAAGGACATCGCCTATGCCGTGATCCTGGGCAAGGACGGCGCACCTCTGACTCATCAGGGCGAGGAGGCCAGGGACAAAAGAGACCTCCGGGAATTCGCCAGCCCCATTCTGCAGAACAATGAGCAGATCGGTCTGGTCAAGATCGGGTTCAGTACGGTCGCCATCAGCCGGGCGTTGTTCAGCTCCCAGTTACTCATTGTTGTGCTGTCGGTTTGCACCCTGCTCGTTATTTCCCTCATGATGTTCCTCCTGTTCCGGGCCTTGGCGCTCAAACCCATCGAGCAGCTCAAGGCGGTCATGGAAACAATCGCGCAGGGCGACCTGACCATAGCGGCCGAGGCGGGGACCGGGGATGAAATCGGCGACCTCGGCCGGGGCATCAACCAGATGGTCGGGTCGCTGGCGGACGTTATCGGTCAGATCAAAGCCTCGTCCGCAAGCATGGTCCTCGTATCGGACCGGATCGCGGCCACGTCAGATACAATCACCGTTGCCTCCGACCGGACGGCGACGACCTCGGAGCTGGCGGCGAAAAACAATGAAGCCGCGGCAAGCGCGGTGGAAGAGACCTCGGCCACGATGCACGAGATGTCGGCGAATATCCAGAACGTAGCGAAGAACTCGCAGAGCCAGGCCACGTCCGTCACCCAGACCTCGGCCTCGATCGAACAAATGGCATCGTCCATCCAGCGGATCGCGGAAACGGCGAAGCAGTTCATCGAGCTTTCGAACAAGACGAAGGAGGCCGTGAACGCGGGCCAGGCGGCCATGGAGAAGTCGGACAAGGGGACCGCCCAGATTATCCGCACCGTCACCCTGTCGGCGGATTCGATTGCCGCGCTGGGGTCCCGGGCCGAGGACATCGGCAAGATCGTGGACGTGATCGACGGGATTGCGGACCAGACGAACCTCCTGGCCCTCAACGCGGCCATCGAGGCGGCCCGGGCGGGCGAGCAGGGCATGGGCTTCGCCGTAGTCGCTGAGGAAGTGCGAAAGCTGGCCGAACGTTCGGCGCGGTCCACCCGGGAAATAGCCGAGCTTATATCCGGCATCCAGGCGAAGACGAAGGAAGCGATCGAGCGCATGGAAAAATCCATTCTCATCGTGGACGAGGCCGCTGAATCGAACCGGGAGGTCGGCCGTTCCCTCAAAAATATCGCGGAAAACGTGACGGAAGTGGACCGCTACGCCAGGGAGCTCGGCGCGGCCACCCAGGAGCAGACCGGCGGGAGCGCGCAGATCGCAAAGGCCACGGAGAGCCTGCGCGAGGTCACCCATGAGATCGCCTCGGCAACGGAAGAGCAGGCGTCCGCGGCGGAACAGATCGTGAAAACCATGGAAACCCTGAGGGCGACGCTGCACGAGAACGCGTCGAGCTCCGTGGAGTTGGCAAAGTCCGCGGAAGAGCTACGCTCGAACGGCGCGGCGGAGCTTGCCGATTCCGTGGGGCAGCTTCGCTCGCAGGCGGACCGGTTCCAGGAGATCGTCGGCCGGTTCGTGCTGGACGGCGGCGATCGGCCATCGACGGCCTCGAAGAAAAAGACCTCGTTCAGGCAGGACAGCGGCGGCCTGGAGGAAAAGGCCGTGCCGCATGAACTGGAGGATGCCGCATAATATTGACTGAGGAGGAGTTCAAGCTCCTCCGAAGCGAAGCGTTTGAAAAGGGCCGAGTTCATGTGTGAGCGCGGCCCTTTTTTCGTCCATGTGTCTTTGAGTCCTACCCAAACCATCCAAGAATTTCTCTCAGGCATTCTGACCGCACGACAAGGCAGGATGCCCGCTTTCTTTCCGCGCTATTCAGTAAAATAAGCAATAAATCAGCGGGTTAGTTCCTGGCACTTAACTTGCTAAATAATAAGTGTTAAAGGAAGTGATGTATTGTGCGACCGGCCTATCCCTTAAAAAACGGAACAGCGATCTCAACGGGGCTTGCCTCGAAACGACAAGGCGCCCAGTATTAATTCTAAGGAGAACATGACATGGCAAAGAATCTGCAATTAGTGGTTTTCAACATTGGGAAGGAACTCTACGGCGTGGGCATCGAGTCGGTCCATGAGATCGTAAAGGTGCCGGACATCACCGAGGTGCCGGACGCGCCGGCGTTTCTTAAAGGGGTTATCAACCTCCGGGGCAAGATTGTGCCGGTGGTCGATCTCAGGATGCGGATGAAACTGGACGGAAAGGAAAAGACGAAGTCGTCCCGGGTGCTCATTACCGAGAACGACGGCCGTCTGGTGGGGCTTCTCGTGGATGCGGTGTCCGAGGTCCTTAAGGTGAACCCGGAAGCGGTGGAAGCGCCGCCGGAGATGATATCGTCAGTGGGCATTGAATACATCACCGGCGTGGCGAAGGTGGAGGGAAACCTCATCATACTCCTGAACCTCAAGAAAGTATTCAGCGTCGAGGATATGAAAAAAGTCAGTACAACGGTCGAGCACGCGGCGATTGCCGCGGCTGCATGAACAAGTTCTAAAGGCAAGTCCGCGGGTCTTAGAAAGGCCTGTACGAAGATAAATTAACCAAAAGGAGAAACGAACATGATTACGTGGTATCGCAACGCGAAAACATCGGTAAAACTGATTACGGCATTCGTCATTCTGGCGCTCGTCGTGGGCGGCGTGGGGCTTCTGGGCCTCTCGAAGGTGAGATTGCTGAACGCCTTCATCGACGA
The DNA here is from genome assembly GCA_041484215.1 of Nitrospirota bacterium. GTDB lineage: Bacteria > Nitrospirota > UBA9217 > UBA9217 > UBA9217 > JBGPHF01. Next base: position 5,303 of record JBGPHF010000026.1, on the reverse strand, counting down.
CATGTACAACGGGAGCCTTCTCATGGCCATCGACGTCGGACACATGAACGAGGAAGCGTTGACCATCAGGCACGATGCGCTCAAGATGACTTCCGGGCTCTACAACGACCAGCTGCATCAGCTCTACGAACACGCGAATGAGTCCGCCAATTCGTTCGAAAAACTGCTGCAGAAAACGTTCGCGAGCGGCCTGCACGGCAGCGAAGTGAAAGCCTATGATGAAATGAAGGACGCTTGGAAGGCCTATAACGAAGCGAGGCTCGACGATATGAAGCAGACGCTGGAGGGCAAAGCGGAAAAGGTTCGGACGAGCGCTGCTGGTGACGGGGGCGTTTTGTACAAGCACCTGGACGAAAAATTAGAAGCATTTTTGGGGATCCAGGACAAGGACGCCAAGGAACAGTTCGAGCAGAGCGAAAACGCGGTAAAGAGCGCCACGATGACCATCATCCTCGTCATGCTTTTCAGCATGCTCGCGGCGCTTGCGGCCGGGTTGTTCATCTCCAAGCTCATCGCGGTGCCGCTTAAGGAAATGGCGGGCGCCGCGGATAGAATCGCCGCCGGCGATCTGGACGTGAAAATAGAGGCGACAACGACCGACGAGGTCGGACAATTGGCGGGCTCTTTCCGGGAGATGATCGTTTACCTCAAAGGAATGGCGCACGTCGCAGAAGAGGTGGCGGAAGGCGACCTCAGATCGGAAGTGACGCCCAAGACCGACAAGGACGTGCTCGGGCACGCTTTCCGTTCCATGATCCTGGGGCTCAGGGGCATCGTGACCGACATGAGGTCCGGGGCCGATCAGATGGCTTCCGCTTCGGCGCAAATAGCCTCGACCTCGGAGCAGGCGGCCAGGAATAACGAGTCCGCGGCTACCGGCGTTGAGGAGACGACCTCCACGATGCACGAGATGTCCGCGAATATCCAGAACGTCGCCAAAAACTCCCAGAGCCAGGCCTCGTCCGTCACGCAAACGTCCGCGTCCGTCGAACAGATGGTGACCTCGATCCAGCGGATCGCGAACACCGCGAAGCAGTTCGTGGAGCTGTCGGAGAAGACGAAGAAGGCCGTGAACGCGGGCCTCGATGCGGTTGAAAAATCCGTGAAGGGCACCGACGAGATCAATAAATCGATCGTCCGTTCAGCGGACACCATTTCCGCGCTCGGCACCCGGGTTGAGGATATCGGCAAGATCGTGGACGTGATCGACGATATCGCGGAACAGACCAACCTCCTCGCTTTGAACGCGGCTATCGAAGCCGCCAGGGCGGGCGAGCAGGGAATGGGCTTTGCGGTCGTGGCCGAGGAAGTACGGAAGCTCGCCGAGCGATCAGCCAAGTCCACCAAGGAGATCGCCGAGTTGATCTCCGGCATCCAGAAGGAGGCCATGGAGGCGGTCAAGGTGATGGAAAAATCCACCCAGCTTGTTGAAAAGGGCGTGGAAATGAGCAAACAGGTGGGCGACACGCTCAAGGCCATCGACGGCAACGTGATCGAGGTGGACAGGTACTCGAAAGAGATCGGAGCCGCGACCCAGGAGCAGTCCTCCGGCAGCACGCAGATTGCCAAGGCAGCGGAGAACCTGAGAGAAGTCACGCACGAGATCTCCTCGGCGACCGAAGAACAGGCGTCCGCAGCGGAACAGATCGTGAAGACCATGGAGAAGATGCGCGAGATGATCCATCAGAACGCCTCGGGCACCACGGAACTTGCGTCCTCCGCCGAGCAGCTTCGGGCCCAGGCCGACCGGTTCCAGGAGCTCGTGGGCAAGTTCGTGCTGGACGACAACGACCGGGCGTCGGTCACGCCGCTGAAGAAGGTCCTGCCCAGCCGCGGCAACGGCAAAGATACGGGCAAATCGCCGACGCATCATAAACTGGGAGCTGCCGCATAAATGACCGAGGAATACAGTATCCTCCGAGTATCCTGAACCATTTTGAAAGGGCTGATCTCGATCATGAGATCCGCCCTTTTCTTTCGTCCTTCGTATGGGCAGGCATTCTGACCGCACGACAAGGCAGGATGCCCTTTTTTTTTACGGTTTGCTCCGATAAAAAACAATAAATCAACAGGTTAGCCCCTGGTACTCAATTTGCAACACAAGCATTAAAGGAATCGATGCGTAAGCACTACCTATTCAAAGATGCTCTCGGGGAAGAGGGCATGACAAAGAAGCTACACGTGGATGAACTGACAGGAGCCGCGTAATGTTGACGGACGAAGAATTCAGACTTTTCAAGGGCCTTATTTATGAGGAGTCCGGCATGTTCCTCGCGGAAGCGAAAAAGGACTTTCTCGAAAACAGGCTGGTGAAACGGATGAAGGCGACGAACATGACGACCCCGTACTGGTATTACCGGTTCCTCCAGGCAAACAGGAAGGCCGAACTCCTCGTGCTGCTCGACTGCCTCACCATCAACGAGACTTCATTTTTCAGAAACGAGCCGCAGTTCGAGCTCTTCAGGAACATCATACTTCCCGAAGTGCTCGAGCGGCGAAAGCGTGAGATCCAGCGGAAGCTCCGGATCTGGTCGGCGGGCTGCTCGACCGGCGAAGAACCTTATTCCATCGCGATGACGGTCCTCGATACGGTCCCGTATCCCGACCAATGGGACATCAAAATTTATGCGTCCGATCTGAGCCTGAAGGTCCTGGAAAGCGCGCACCGCGGCGTCTATCAGTCCGCCAAGGTGAAAGAGACGGTCCCGGCGGAAACGCTGGCGCGCTATTTCGAACCCCGGGGCGAGGAAGTCCGGGTGAATGATAGGGTCAGAAAGCTTGTGGTATTCGATTACCACAACCTGAAACACGAAAACGAAATGCGGGAGCTGGACGTCATATTCTGCCGCAATGTGATGATTTACTTTGACGAAGAGGAACAGAAGAGGCTGGTGAACAAGTTCTATACGTACCTTGCTTCGGACGGGTACCTTTTGCTCGGCCACGCGGAGAGCCTGCAGAGCTGGAACAGGAACTTCCGTTTCCTGCACGACAACAAGGGAACGGCGTATAAAAAAATTAGCACGGGAGACGAGACATGAAAATTCTACTTGTGGAAGACGACAAAAATTTCGGGCAGGTCCTGAAAGGCGAGCTGGAAAACGGAGGCTACGAAGTAGACCTCGCGGTGGACGGGGTCGAGGCGGTGTTGAAATTCATCGACGAAGACTATGCGTTCGTGATGCTCGACATCAAGATGCCGAAGCTGGACGGCATCAACGCGCTCCGGATCATCAAAAAACTGAAACCCGCCGTGTCCGCCATGACCTACTCCGGCAACGCGGGCAGCGGAGAGATGGCGGAGTCGATCAGGGCTGGGGCGATTCGCTGCCTGACCAAGCCCTTTGAAATAGCGCAGGTGAAGGAAGAGCTTGCGAGACAGCACATACGGCGAGGCGGAGCATAGCCATGACGGGAATGATCAACGAATGGGGCGACCAGGAGCTCGCGGAGCTGAAAAAAGTCTTTTTTTCTCAGGCCTACGAACTCACGGAGGAAGTGCAGGACGAGCTGCTCAAGCTCGAAGCGGACGGAGCGGACGAAGAGACGCTCAAGACGCTCAAACGGCACGTCCACACGCTCAAGGGCGATTCGAACTCCATGGGGTACGAAGCCATCGGCGCGCTCTGCCACCGGATGGAAGACGTGCTTTCCGCCGCCCTGCGCGGGGCGGGGATCGCCGACCACGAGGCCGTTGATCTTCTGCTGGCCTGCATCGATTCCATCCATGCCATGCTGACGGAGTGCGAAGCGGGGAACGACGCCTGCTGCGCCCAAGACCTCACTCGCCGCATCGACGGGCAGCTCGGGCAGACGGCTCCCGCGGGAACGGCTTCTCCGATATCCTTGGCAAGCGAATACAGCGAATACGAGGAATTGCTGGTCCAGGACGCGCTCACGAGCGGCAAGCGCGTCTATACGATCGTCGCCAAATTCCATCCCGAGTGCCGGGAAAAAAGCGTCGCCTCTCTGATGCTCGCCCAGCGCCTGGGGGCCGCGGGAAAAGTCATTCGCTCGGCGCCCGACCTGGAGCACGGCGATTTCAGGACAGTGGATGTCCTCACCGTAGCCTTTGCCGCGGACCTCGACCTGGAGGCGGTGAAGAGGGAAACGCTCGCGGCGGGCATGATCGAGAGCGCGGCAATAACGGAACAGGCCCCGTCGAAGGTCCCCGGGCCGCGGCCGGACCGGCTCGCAACCGCGTCGAAGAGTGAAACGCTGCGGGTCGACGCCTCGAAGGTGGACGCCATCATGAATCTCGTGGGCGAGCTCATCATCGGCAGGTCCATGATCGAGCAGGCGACGAAAGATATCCTGGACGGGTCATCGCCCGTGGAAGCGGCGGCCAGGCTTTTCTCGGTCAACGCGTCCCTGGAGCGGGTCGTCTCGGACCTCCAGAAGGGCGTCATGAAAATGCGCATGGTGCCGCTGTATCATGTCTTCCGGAAGTTTCCCAAGATGGTGCGCGACCTGTCCCTTGAAAAGGGCAAGCGAGTGAAGCTCGACGTCGTCGGAAGCGAAGTCGAACTCGACAAGGGGATCGTGGACGCGCTGGGCGAGCCGCTGGCGCACATCATGAGAAACCTCATCGACCACGGTATCGAATCCCCGGAGGCGCGGCGGGCCGCGGGAAAACCGGAGGAGGGCGTGATTCGGATCAAGGCGTACCACGAGGCCTCGCAGCTCGTCATCGAAGCATCCGACGACGGCCGGGGCATCGACGCGGAGAGGCTCAAGCGCAAGGCCGTCGAATCCGGGTTCCTGACCACGGACGAGGCAGCGAAGCTCTCCGTCCCCGACGCGGTCAATCTCATTTTTCTTTCCGGACTGAGCACGGCCGAGGCCGTGAGCGAGACCTCCGGGAGAGGGGTCGGCATGGACGCTGTGAAAAACGCCGTGAACGGCCTGAAGGGGTCGCTGACGGTGGAAACAGCCGCGGGCGCGGGCACTCTCTTTCGCATGAGGCTCCCGCTTACGCTCGCGGTCATCAAGGCATTGCTTTTCGAGGTCGGCGACCGGCTCTACGCGGTGCCGGTCCCCGTGGTCGCCGAGGTCGCGCAGATCGCGCCCGAGGACCTGGTTACCGTGGAGGGCCGAAAGACCCTTCTGCTCCGGGACCAGATCATTTCGGTCATTTCCGCGGCGGAGTTGTTCCGGATCGAGGAAAGCGGCAAACGCAAAAAACACGTGCTTATCCTGAGCATGGGCGCGAAGAAAGCGGGGCTCCTGATCGACCGGCTCGTGGGCCAGCAGGAACTCGTGATCAAGGCGGTCGACGACGACCTCGTCGGTTCGGACCTCGT
>JBGPHF010000025.1:0-11223 GCA_041484215.1 Nitrospirota bacterium | reverse complement strand
TAACCCGAAAGGCGACACGGAGATCAGGGTCCCCGCAACGATCGCGTATACAGACCTCTTCCCCATTCTGGGGTCAATCGTACTGCGTATTTTAGCAGGCCAGAAAACGATACCCGTAACGATCGACGCCGTCTTTTCCGGCAAACCCGCGCTTTATGGCGAAGCGGGCAAGGAAAAACCGATGTCCTTCGAGATGAGATTAATCAAGACCGCCGATGTTCCTTTGCCGCAAGAGAGAAAAAACCGAGGGCAGTGAAGGAATTCGCTGTATCGTAACAAGATACTTCCTGAAGCTCCCGCAGGTGCGGCTTTGCGAGCACCGACAAAAACATTCCGAAATTATTTGTGCACCCGCTAAAAATATTCCTCATCATTATTGACATCGGCCCGAAGCAAGCATATAGTCGTCGCAGACAATTTCTTTCAAATGCATGCCTTCCACGGATAATTTTCGTGGAATCTCAAAAAGCATATAGTATTTAGATGCCCGGTCCTAACGGCTCAACACCTAGTGAATTTCTGGCTTGATATTTAGTCTGAGCAAAGTAGGGCATTATTCTTGCTAAACTGGTAAAGAACGAAAATTCGTGCTTTACTCGCCGGATACGGCTTGATAATCACTGGTTGAAAAGGAGACTATGATGCGAACAGGTGCAATAATTTTCTTTACATTGTCGCTTGCACCTTGTTTGGTATGGGGAGATGGCATGCCTCTTTATAAGAATGACCGGTTTGATGGAGGTCACGCAACAATCGCTGCGATTAACGAAGAAAAGCTAGATGCTGTTTTTGAATATGTAGGTTACGATGCAGCTGAGAAATTTATTCGTCAATGGCTGCTTTTGGGCGAGAAGGATGATAACCTTGACGTTGTGATGGAATGTTATGGTGATTCGGTCATCTACTATAAATTTGGTGTCGTAGATAAACAATTCATTTGGAATGATAAGAAGAAATATTATAAAAAATGGCCACAAAGAAAATATTCTTTACAGAAATTTGAGACAGTTTATGCGGGTGAAAGTAATGCCTTTAGAATGTTTGATGTTTTCTACCATTTTGAAATAAGCAGTGACAAGGAAGCTCTAACTGGTGAAGCCAAGGTTCGGCTGTCTCTGTCGCAAAGAAACGGTATCCTAACCATTGGCCAGGAAGAGGGCCAGGTTAACCAAAAGACCTGGAAATCGAAAGCAAAGAACGTACTTGCACCTGCCCCGGCGACAACACGAGAGTTGATAAGATGGCTGCAAAAGGCGTGGCTCGCCGGGCGAGATGAGGAGGAGGTCAAGGCGAAACTTGCCTTGTCTGTCTGGCCCAACGGCACACCGACGTTGTTGAGCAGTACTGACCTTAAAGGAGATGGCTCGGCAGAATGGTTGCTCACTATTTATGATAAAGAAAAAAGTCCATATGAAGAGGTTGGTGGCGAGTTCTGGGTTATCAATGCCAAGGGCATTGCATATAAGTACCGATTTCAGGGAGATAGTGCGCCTAGACTGGACATTCTGACAGATCTAACAGGCGACGCTTTGCCGGATGCCGTGATATCGGCTCATGGTTGCGGTGCATCAACCTGCTTCGCGGATTATGTGGTCATAAGCGCTCACGGCGGACAGATACGCAAAATTGGCACATTTAGCATGCTGTCACCCGAGGAGCCGAAACTTACCATTGACAAACCGCCCGCGATCATCATCAAAGGGGGAATCGCAACGTCTACTGGAGCAGGCACAGCGCAGCGTGAGCATACTGACATATGGGCATGGAATGGCTCAGCAATGGCGCTAAAAGAAACTGTTTGGGAGAGGACAAAATGGAGGCATCACGTTCTCTATGATGGTATTTTCGCTCATGAGAAGGGCAATTATTCTTCAGCTATTGCGTCATATTTACGGGTCATTAATGACAATGACTTGGAAAATGACGAAGCGTGGGATGGGCGTACCGGTACCATGGTGAGTAGTTATAACAGTTGCAGGCAGTTTGCGGCGTTTAGGCTCGTTCTTCTTGATTTGCAGCAGGGTGAAGTGGACAAAGCAAGCGGATGGCGAGACTGGCTGGGAACAAATTATCCTTCTGCAGCAATTACTAGGGCAGCCAAGAACTTAGTTTACGAGTGGTCCTTGTCTAAAGATCTGTCGTCGGCCTGTCTTAAATCGTCAGGACAATTGAAAACAGAGGATAGGCCAACATGGCCTTTGGATGATCTAGGAAATAATTTACGGCTGCGGGCTGGAGATGTCTGTCCGACGCAGCAAGTGGAAACATTTATGAATCGGGCGCGAAATGGATACTGAAATGTGCTCCAACCAGCGCGTCAACGGCGACGCGCCTTGCGGCGCGTTACGCGCGCGTTAATCCACAGCAAAATGAGAGGCACAATGCTAAATAAAAAAATGGCTACGTTCCGTGCTGTCATCGTAGGTATGGTATTGATGCCGCTAGGGGCCTTTCTTTTATTATGACTTTGCTGTAAAATATTAGCAGGTAATATTTGGTCATTGATTCTAATGAAAACTGTTTATATTGAAACGTCACGACGGCTATCAATATCCGGAGATATGTACATCTTTGGAACTTATGGGAGATCAAGACAATGATTAAGGATGAAATTATTCAAGAAGTCTGGCGAGGAAAAGATGCGGTTGCGGCCAAGTACAAACATGATGCTGCAGCAATGGCAAAGGCCCTACGAGATCGGGAAAAAGGATCTTCTGCAAAAGTTATAAACCTTTATGCCCGCCATCAGACTATTTCACGCACCACAAAGTAGTTCGTGGTGTTAGCCCGTTACACCTTGCCGTGATGTGGTCGTTCATTTTCTTTCGTCTAAAATATTCAACCAACGGCTCGACACCTACTGGGCTGCGCCCGGGACAGATTCCCGATGTAGTGCACGGGTGACTTTCCGATATTCGTATTTCGGGAACTCCTCGGCGATCTCTTCAATCCGGTTGCCCAGGATCTGGTTCTCAGGTGACAGTTCCTGTTTCTTTGAATTGTAATAGTAGCTGCTTCGAGGGAGCTTCATGAGTTCGCACCCCCTCGTGACGGTTTTGATAAGATCCCGGTGGTCGGCAATGAACTGCCTTTTTTCCGGGACTGATTGAAGCTCTGACGCAGAGCTTTTTTTAAAAACTCGTTTTCCAGGTGAGCTTTTCCGAGCGCTTGCTTCAACTGGCCGATACGTTCTTCCGTTGGGGGTATAGTTCCGGTAACATGCATTATGAGTCAACGATACTTTTCAAAATGCGCTTGGATAACATTTGTTGTGAGTCAATTCGCTGTCCGCTAGTTCTTGACGCCAAGGTTCGTATGCAGTACAATCCCGTACGCGTATGGACCGAGAGCAGCTGGATAATCTGAAAAAATGGTTCTCTGCATATTGCCGTTCTTTTTCCACGGCGGACCCGGAGGACCAAAAGAATTTCGACCTCAAAGAGAAGCACACGCATAACGTGTGCGACAACATGGTCAGGATTGCGCGCGGACTTTCTCTCAGCGAGGACAACGTGCTGCTCGCGGAGGCGCTCGCGCTCTTTCATGATGTGGGCCGATTCCCGCAGTATCGGACCTACCGGACCTTTCGTGACGACCGCTCGACGAACCACGCGGCGCTCGGAGCGAAGGTGCTGATCGACAACAAGACGCTTGAAGAACTCCCCCAAGACGAACAGACCCTTATCCTGCGCGGCGTGACTCTCCATAACGTTTTCGTCATTCCCCCCGGCCTCGATCCGGAAACGCTCGCCTTCGTCAAAATGGTGAGGGACGCAGACAAACTCGATATTTGGCGCGTTTTCATCGAATACTTCACTCAGCCCGAGGCGGAGCGGCCGACTGCCGCCGGGCTCGACCTGCCGGACACGCCGGGCAATTCTTCGGAAGTCATCGAGGCGTTTTTGGGCGGGCAACTGGTGCGGCTTACCCAGTTAAAAAACCTGAACGATTTCAAACTGCTTCAGCTTGCCTGGATCTACGACCTCAATTTTTCGGAATCGTGTCGTATGGCGCTGGAGCGAAAATACTGCGATACGATAGCCGCGTCGCTTCCCTCAGACGACGGCGTCGCAAAAGCGCTGCGGCTGGTTCGGGATTACCTCGAACGAAAGACGCAAGAACCGTAGCACACGCCTGCTACCATGGTCGTAGAAGTTTTTTGCCTATTTTGACATCGCTCGCCCTTCCAGTGAAAATTCGGAATGGTATAATCGAAATAGAGGTTACATGATTTTCCGGCGGCATCACGAACCGGAAGGAGGAAACCTATCATGAAAGAGTTTAGCGACAGTCTTTATGTAGAAGGACGCGGGCGGCGGCTGATTGTGCTTTCCTTCGCTTTCCTGGTGTCTTTTGCGGGCTTAACGGCCGCGTGGGCGGCGACCCCGAAAGAGCTGAAGAAGCTCAACAGCGAAGCAGCGGACATCGACAAGATCGGAAACAAGCCCGGCGGCGGGGCGGTGGTAACCGGGCGGCTGGAAAATGAATTCAGCGTCACCGATGTCCAAATCACTACGCTCCAGGACAAGAAACTCGGCTATGGCGAAATCGCCATTGTCTTTTCTTTGGCCCAGAAGATGGGCGGCATTAACGATACGAATATCGACAAGCTCCTGTCTATGCGGCAAGGTCCCCCGGTCATGGGCTGGGGTGAGCTCAGCAAAAAGCTCGGCTTCAACCTGGGAACGGTGGTGAGCGACGTGAAAAAAGTCGATGCCGGTTCGCATCGGGAACTGACCAAGCTCGACGCGAAGAACGAACAGGGCGGAACGAAACGAGCAGAAAGAATGAAGGAAGAGCGCTATGAGGGTGCGGTCGGGGCGGAGCATGCCGCCGGACACGGGCATCAGTAATCCGGCAGCGATAACAATCACGTATCACGGCAAGCCTTGAAATTACAAGAGCGGGTGCGTAAGCAAGCGCAGCCGCTCTTGGTGCGTTTTAGGCGAAGTTTGAAGCAGGGGAAAATGATAATGCAGGAGTTCCGACAAATCGCGGCAACGGTAATAATTGTTTTGTTATCCGGTTTTTTTTATACGCGGGCGGCGCAGGGAGGAACGGATGTCTTCTACGATCTTTCCGTCCGGGGGGCGTATGAGGATAACGTTGTAGGTTTTGTTTCAGACCGGGCGAGCGGAAGCGGAGGAATGTCAACGGGACCCGGTTCCGGGATGCCCATGGGCGCCATGATGGGCGGGCCCGGCCACGGCGCAACCTCCACGAGCGCGGGTTCCCCGTCAAAGGGCATATCCTTTCGGCCGGTCTCGACCAGGAACTGGCGAAAAGATGGCACCTTGACCTGGCCTACGAGCGCCAACGAAGCACCGCGTCGGACACCGGCGCAGGCGCCACGGACAACATTTACAGCATCGGCCTCCGTTACAGCTACTAATTGAAAAAAGCTATTCGACCGCGGGTAAAATCGGATGAATGCAGATTTAGAAAAACCATCCTTCTTGTGAAGCTTTTTCGTAGCTGCATGCCAGGTTTTATCAGCGAACATCTGCGTTAATCTGCGGCTACCTGTCGTTCTCTTTCAAGGGTCCAAATTTACCCCTGGATGCGGGCACGAACCTTGCTTTTCATGAAAGCGGCGCTCGGGAATAAGCCGGTCTTGCTTGCAAAAAATATAGCAAACAAAGAAGGCAACCCGACCGCCACTTTGTTTTCCGCACTTTATCCGCTTGCCCAGGCTACGGTCCTGTAGTAAACGTGGCCGCGGAAGTCATATAAGTACCTGCGTTGTTGTACGCCGTCACATACCAGTCGTATGCAGTCGTCGCTGTGAGCGCCGAGGTAATCATAAAGCTCGTTGTCGGCACTGTTGCAATGAGTGAATAACTTCCACCCGCAGGTTTAAGATAAACATGATACCCTGTTGCGTAGGTCGAAGCGCCCCACTTCAAATCTGGCGTTTGCGACGTCGTTACGTTAATAGGAGAAGTCAGGGTAAATGCCATGGGCGCGTACAGCGCCATTCCTCCGTATCCGCCTCCCCCTCCATAGCCTCCGCTTCCTCCGCAGGATGCGAGCAGGATGCCAAGGAACAACGCGCCCGCTGCAAAGAGAACGACTTTCTTATATCTCTTCATAGGAACCTCCTTCGAGACACAAGCCGCCCCGAGAGATTATCCAATTTTTGAACGTTACACCTATATACTAAATTATTTCGCTGATTCGGCAGAATGTCAATCCCAGACGAGAAAGGTCCCGGTTTTGAGGGTGCTTTCTATGTCGTAAGGATTAGCAAAACCTTCAAAAGCGCCGCACGATGCGGCTATGGCATAAAGATACTGCGGAAAGGTATGCGCGAAAGCTGAACTCAGCTCAGGAAGAGCTTCAGGTAGGGCCGCAATTGAGGGAGCAGGCTTTTGCACTTTTCTTATCGTCTTCGGGCAGGTGGCACTTCTTGTACTTTTCTCCGCTTCCGCACCAGCATGGTTCGTTCCTGCCGGGCTTCGACGCGGGCGCGCCGTCATCTTTATCCGCGAATACTTTCAGCACTCGATCAAACAGTCCCATGGATCCTCCGGCTGCGTATTTACCGCATCGGGCATATAGTACCAAATAAACGGTAAATTATCCACGGGAAATTTTGTCGCGCGCGCCTGACCAGGCAAGAGAGGTTTCCCTATTGTCAAACCCGCTCATTTACGATACAATAAAAAAGTTCGTCTCGCTTTGTATCTGAAGGCAAGCTCTCCGGAAAGGAAGGCATGGACAAGAAACCCCTGATCGTGATAACCATGGGTGACCCCGCCGGGATCGGTCCGGAGATCATAGCCAAGGTCGCCGACAGCGGCGAACTGTACAGCCTGTGCCGGCCCGCGGTGGTCGGCGACGTTGGCGTACTGAAAAAGCTGATAGAGGAAATGCGCCTCTCGGTCACCGTGCGCTCCATCCCCTCGCTCGACCGGTTCGAACCCGCGCCGGGCAAGCTCGATGTCCTTCACTCCAGCCTCGTGAACCTCACTTCCCACCGATGGGGAGTTCCCGACCGCTCCTCGGGCACGGCGGTCGTGGCTTACATCAAAAAGGCCGTTGAGTTGGCGATGAACGGCGAGGCGGACGCGATCGTGACCGCTCCGATCAACAAGGAGATGATGAACGCGGCCGGGTATCATTACGCGGGCCACACCGAGCTGCTTGCCGACCTGACCGCTACGCGGGATTTCGGCATGCTCTTCGTCGGCGGCGGGTTGCGGGTCATGCTGACGACGATCCATCTGGCCTTAAAGGACGTGCATAAACACATTAACACGGCAACGGTACTCAAGACCCTGCGCCTCGCCCACAAGGCTGCGCAAGGCTTCGGCATCGAGCACCCCCGCATCGGCGTGGCGGCCCTGAACCCGCACGCGGGGGAAGGCAGGCTCTTCGGCAGCGAAGAATGGGACGAAATCCTGCCCGCCGTGATCAAGGCGCGCGAGGAAGGCATTCACGCGAGCGATCCGCTTCCCGCCGACACCCTCTTCACCAAAGCGCGCAACAACTACTTCGACATCGTCGTCGCCATGTACCATGATCAGGGCTTGGCGCCGCTCAAGATGCTGGCCTTCGGCAACGCTGTGAACGTCACGGTCGGTCTGCCGATCATCCGCACGTCGGTGGACCATGGGACCGCCTACGACATTGCCGGCAAAGGCTGCGCCGACCCCTCGAGCCTGCTCGAAGCGGTTAAGCTCGCCGCCGCGATGTCCGCGCACCGCACGTTTCGCAGTTAAGGAGGGCGTTTGAGCGACAACCAGATTTCACCGATTATTACCCGGCGTCACATCGTTGCCGCCGCCTTCTTCGCAGCGGTCCTCTTTTTCCTCTATCAGGCCGCGCTCATACTCACGCCTTTTTTCGCGGCCCTGCTCTGGGCCGCCGTCCTCGTCCTCGCGCTCCGGCCCCTGCATCGAAAAACGCTCGCCCTGCTCCGGGGCAAGGCAGGCGTCGCGGCGTTCGTCATGACCCTCCTGACCTTCATCGTTGCGGTCGGTCCCGCCGTTGCGCTGCTCGTTGCGCTGGCGTCCCAGGCAACGGGCCTCTATCAATGGGCGGCGGGCGGCGTCCAATCGGGCGCTTTCGCGGAATTCCAGGCCCGGATTGCCGCTTCCCTCTCCCAAACGCTCCTGTCGCATCCCCTGCTGGCGGAATTCGATATCAAGGGAGCGCTGATGAAGGCCTTCGGTCAGCTTTCCTCCGGCGTGGCCTCCGGGCTCGGCGGGCTGCTCAAAAGCACGGCCCTTCTGGTTCTCAACCTTCTGATCATGTGCATCGCCCTGTTCTTCTTTTTTCGCGACGGCGAGCGCTATTACCGCGAAGCCTTCGAGCTGCTTCCGTTTCCTGAGACGCGGAAAGAGTCCGTTGCGCGGAAATTTCACGATACGTTCATCGCCGTGGTCAACGGCGTCGTTCTCATCGCCCTCGGCCAGGGAGTGATGACCGGAATCGGGTTCGCCGTTTTTCAGGTCCCCTTCCCCGCGCTCTGGGGATTCGCGGCCGCTGTCCTGGCGCTTCTGCCCATCGGGGGCGCGGCGCTCGTCTGGGTCCCCGGCGTTTGCTACCTCGTCGTGACCGACGCGACGCTTCGCGGGATTTTGCTCGCGCTCTGGGGCGCCCTGCTGGTCAGCCTGCCCGACAATTTCCTGAAGCCGCTCCTCATCGGGAAAAAAGCCAAGCTCCCGTCGTTTCTGCTCTTTTTGGGCATCCTCGGAGGACTGCAGGTGTACGGTTTTCTCGGAATCCTGTTCGGCCCGCTCGTCGTGACGGCACTTTTCGCGCTTATGCAGATTTATCGCGAGGAATACGCGGAGAAACACGAAGCCGGGCAATGAGCGAACGCGTTTGGACATTCTCTGACGCAATCCATCCTTTCGGATAGACATCCCGTCCACGAAAGACCCATAGGTAAATAATAGAGTTTAATTACGATCGATCGGAGGAATGAGTACGCATGGAAGATTTGGCAAAATCGGATACGTGGCGTGTGTTTCGCATCATGGCGGAATTAGTCGAGGGTTTCGAGGCGCTGAACGGCATCGGGCCCGCCGTGACCATCTTCGGGAGCGCCCGTTCGCAGCCCGGATCGCCTTACTATAACAAATGCCTGAAGGTCGCCGAACATCTGGCGCAAGACGGATTCGCCGTTATCTCCGGCGGCGGCCCAGGTGTCATGGAGGCGGCGAATAAGGGGGCTCAGAACGCGAACGGGGTATCGGTGGGGCTGAATATCGAGCTTCCCCTGGAGCAGGCGCCGAATTCCTTTCAGGACGTTCGGGTCGAGTTTCGCTACTTCTTCGTGCGCAAACTCATGTTCGTCAAGTATGCCGTCGCCTATGTGATTTTCCCGGGAGGCTTCGGCACCATGGACGAGTTGTTCGAGGCGCTCACGCTCATCCAGACGAAGAAAATCCGGAGTTTTCCCGTGGTGCTGGTAGGCAGGGACTATTGGCAGGGCCTGATCGACTGGATGAAGAGCTCCGTGCTCGCGCAGGGAAACATCAGTCTTGAGGACATCGAGCTTTTGCACGTCGTCGATGAGCCTGAGGAAGTTTGCGCCATCATCAACAAGCGCTATAAGGACCGCGTGGGGGGTGTTCAGAAGGACCGCCGGGACAAGGTGCGTCGGGGGGTTTGATAAACCCGAAAAGGGGAGCGGCGGGTTTACTCTCCTTTGCGCTTTTTCCCTTCGACGCGCTCAAGCCGCGACTTGAGCAGATGCGCCGCACGCAGGCCGCGGAACCATTGTTCGATATTTTTGCGATAGACCATTACGATCAGGACCGCGCCGATACTGATGCCGAGGACGGAAAAAAATGCGCCGTAGCGCTTATCGCGGAAGAAGGAGCCCTCCACGGTCAGGAGCACGGTACCGAGCAGGCGACCGGTCGTGGACACGACGAGAAAATCCCTGTGGCGCATGTGGCCCAAGCCGAGCAGGTAGCACAGGATGTCCTTGGGGAAGCCGGGGATCAGGAACATGAGAAAGGCGAGAAAAAGCCCCTTGTGCTTCATGACGTAGTCATAGCGCCCGATCGTTTCGGGTTTCACGATCTTCTCGACAAGCGGTCTGCCGGCGATGCGGGCGAGGACGAAGGCGAGCCAGGAGCCCAGCGTCAGGCCGAGCGTGGAATAGGCGATTCCCCCGGCGGCGCCGAAAAGCATCCCGCCCACGAAGCCCGTCACCTCGCCGGGCAAAGGCGCCGCTACCACCTGCAGGGCCTGGAGCCCGATAAAGATAAGGGCCGCGTAGGCCTGGTGCACCTTGAAAAAATGAAGGAGCCGCTGCCGGTCGGTGAAATACTGGAACAGCCCCAGGGGAAAGAGCAGATACATTATTCCTGCTATGACCAGGGCGAACAGGGAGAGGCCGAGGATTGTTTTTTTGTCGAGCTTGATCATGGGGAAAAGGCGGAAGTCCTTTATTTTTTGAACAGAGCGTCAAGGGCCGTTCTCGATTTTTCGGCTTCTTTCGCGGGATTGTCCCGGGTTTCAGCGTAGGTGAAAAAGTCGCAAAAGTTCGCTTTGTTTTTTTCCTTCACCATTTCGGCCATCGGCTCCCGGCATTCTTTCGAGGCCGCACGATCGTAGAACCGGCAATTCAGGCAGCAGTGGAGGTCGGCGCGGCACGAGGGGCATTCGTCTTTTCGGCCCACGGACCTTCCGAGCGACAGTTCTTTTTTGCAGGCATGGCACGAATACATGCCGCATCATAGCGCAACGAAAAGATTTAGACAAGCCGAAAAAGCGCGCAACGATTTTTAGACGAGAAACAACATTTTTCTTGCTCAATCTTCGCCGTTGTGCTACTACATTCCCATGTCCGACGTTTTTTCTCCCAAGGAACTGACCGCGAACATCCCCGCGCTGATCGCGGCCGTCGTGCTGGTCCTGCTTTTCACGCTTGCTCTTGCCGGTCCTCTTCTCACTGCCTACGACCCGCTCGCCATGGACCTCGACACGATCAAGCAGCCGCCGACCCGGGCCCACCTCTTCGGCACGGACAGCATCGGAAGAGACATCTTCTCGCGCACGGTCTCCGGAGCGCGCGTGTCGCTGGGCGTAGGAATCATCGCCTCGGCGCTGTCTCTGTTCATCGGCACTTTTTTCGGCCTGATCGCGGCCTACTTCGGAGGCAAGACGGACGCCGCCCTCTCCCAGGTCTTCGACGTCTTTCTCGCGTTTCCGAGCCTGCTGCTCGCCATCGGCATCGGCGCGGTCATGCCCCCGGGCCTG
>JBGPHF010000024.1:0-11232 GCA_041484215.1 Nitrospirota bacterium | reverse complement strand
CCGCGCGCCGTGCCTCCGGACTCCCGCGCGACCCGATCCCATACTACAATCGCCTCATTGTACTTTTTCTGCTTGATCAATTGGTTCGCGTCGTGCAATGACGGATCCTGGCCGCCCGAATAGCGGGCACAGGCTGCAAGGCTAAACGCCAGCAACAGGAGCGCACACCGTCGTCTCACACGTTTCTCCTTTTATCCACCACGAAAACGCTTTTGGGGATCGTTTTGGCATAGTCCTTGAGTTCAGCCGCTATTTCCGAGGCTTCCAAGGAATTCGTAAGCGCCCTTCGCTCGTTTGTCACGATTGCAATGGAAATCGACATGATCGGGAACTGCATTTCTATGCCTTGGCGTGTTTTCCCCTGGATGTGCCCGCGAGCGCGGTCCTCGGGATCGTAGAACTCCGGGATACGCCGGTCGAACCGGCCGATAATCTCGTTCGCAACGTCGCGCATGTGTTCCGGCGTGGTGATGACCACGAAATCATCGCCCCCCACGTGCCCGATGAAATCCTCCGGAGAACCCTTGGCCTTCACCGCGTTTTCAATGATGTGCGCCGTCTCTTTGATGACTTCGCTCCCGTTTGCGTATCCGTAGCGGTCGTTGAATGCCTTGAAGTTGTCAAGATCGAGCACGCAAAACGCCAACGGATGGTTTGAGTCGATCCGTTTCTTTAAAACGTTTTCGATGGCGATGCCGCCCGGGAGGCGGGTCAGGGGGCTGGCGTCAAGATACATTTCCTCCAGTTTCCGGAGCCGCTTCCCCATGGCGATGAAATCGAGCGCAAGGCTGCCGATTTCGTCTTTGCTGTAGATTTGAGGATCGAAGTCGAAGTTCCCTTCGGATATGTGCTCGGTCCCCACCTTGAGTTTGTTGATCGACGACGATATATGGTGAGTCACCACGAGTCCAGCCACGGCGCCTGCGATGATGCTGAAGATGCACAGCAAGGCGGTCGTCAGGAATGCGGTCCCGCCGATGGAGCTGATTTCCTTCATTTTCCGGTCCTGTGATGCCTTGGCGTTCAAAGACATTCCCCGGAGTGTTTCGATGAGCTTTTCCATCACTTTTTTCAGTTCGCCGTTGGAAAGGGCGGAGGCCTGCCGGGTCTTCTTTTCCCCGACGAGCCGGACCTCACGGTTGAACAACTCCCCGTACCGGGCATGAAGCGTACTGATGGTTTCCACGGGAAAGGCGTTTCCCGGGGGAAGGGTTTTCAGCGAGGCCATCCAGGAGCGAAACTCCTCTCCCCGTTTGAAATAAAGCGTCCGCATATCATTGCTCTTCAGGATCAGATACCGTTTTTCAAACGTATCCTGCGCGAGCACGGCATCGAGCATTTTATCGGCGGCTTCCTCGGCAATAACGTCTACTCGTACGATACTCTTGTTTAAACTGTTGATCCGTTGCAGGCTGACAAGGGCGTAGGCGACGACCACGACCGTCAGACCGACTAACGTCATGTAGCCCAGGAGCATTTTACTCGCAATATTCAAGCGGGCAAACAGTTTGGCGGGCACTAATCTGTCCAGAATTGTAGTCGGGATGGGTATGTTTAATTTCATCGAGGGTGACTTCACGCTTCAAGATTAACAAACAAAGCTGGGGATGTCAATAATATTATGGAGCCGCCGGGGCTTCGTCCACCCGCTTCAAGTCCGCTGCCGGGGCGGCCGCCTCGTCGCAGTATTTGCGGGGCTCCGTGCCCGGCACAAAAGCCTCTCTGATCGATTGCGGACAGTGCTCCGAGCTCAGCAGGCCGGTCCGCGGATCGACCTGCTTAAAAATAATTCCCTCGGGCGCGGTGAATTCCACGGGCTCGCTTGCGTCGAGCGCTGTCTTCATGAATTCGAGCCAGATGGGCAGTGCCGCGCGAGCGCCGGTTTCCTTCGCTCCTATGCTTCGGTGATCGTCATAACCGACCCAGACGCCTGCGACGAGATTTGGCGTATAGCCAACGAACCAGGCGTCGCGAAAATCATTGGTAGTGCCGGTCTTGCCGGCCGCCGGCCTGCCGAGTTCGCGTGCTTTCCAACCAGTGCCCCGGTCGATCACGCCCCTGAGCAGGTTCGTCGTCAAATATGCGGTTTCCGGCTTTATGACCTGTTCCGGGAGCGAATCATTCGCATATAAGACGCGGCCGGCGCTGTCGGTTATCGACAGGATGGGTACCGGAACAACCCGCATCCCGTGATCGGCAAAGACGTTGTACGCAGCCGTCAGTTCGAGGAGCGTCACATCGGAACTTCCGAGCGCCAGCGACAGATACGGCGTCAGCGGGCTCGCGACGCCGAGTTTCTTCGCATACCGGATCGCTTCGTCAACGCCGATTTTGTCCAGCAGGCGTACGGTCGGGACGTTCAGCGATTGCGCCAGCGCGGTCCTCATCGTAACCGGGCCCTGGTAGGTCTTGGAAAAATTTTCCGGGGACCAGTTTTTATTTTTGTCTACTTTGATCGTGAGCGGCGCATCTTCGAGGATATCGGACGCGCCGTAGCCCCGGTCGATGGCAGCGGCGTAGATAAACGGTTTGAACGCGGACCCGGGTTGACGCAGGGCCTGCCAGGCCCGGTTGAACTGGCTTTGTCCGAAATCCCGTCCGCCCACCATTGCGAGGATCCGCCCCGTCGCGGGCTCGATCGCTACGAGGGCCGCCTGAAGGGGAACTTGCGGCGCGTTCTTCTTGCCTTTTCGCGTTTCCTGCCGCAGAAGTCCCGTTGCCACCGCCTGCTCGGCGTCCCGTTGCAGATCATCGTTTAAACTGGTGAAAATGTTGAGCCCGCCCGCGTAGAGACTGTTTGCGCCGAAACGCTCTTCCACTTTCTGCCGAACGTACTCGACGAAGTACGGGGCAGGACCGTTCGTTTTCCTGCTGGGCGACTCGGGCAGGGGCTCCTTCCGGGCCTCGTCGGCCTGCGCCGGCGTAATGACGCCCATCGTTGTCATGCGGTTCAGGACATAGGCACGCCTGGCCCGTGCGCTTTCAGGAGACTTGAACGGCGAATAGTATTTAGGAGACCGGGGAAGGCCCGCGAGCAGGGCGCATTCGGCGACGCTCAGGTCCCGGGCCCGCTTGCCGAAGTAGACCTGGGCCGCCGACTCGATGCCGTAGGCGCCGCTGCCGAAATAGGTCTGATTGAAATAAAAAGAAAGGATCTCCTGCTTTGTGTAGTGCTGCTCGATCCGGAGCGCGAGCGCCATTTCCTTCAGCTTTCTGGCGTAACTCCGTTCGGGCGTGAGAAAAAGCACCTTGGCGAGCTGCTGCGTGATTGTGCTTCCGCCTTCCAGCACTTTCCGGGCCCGGATATTCCGGTACATTGCCCTCGCAATGCCGCGCCAGTCGAGCCCGCGGTGACTGAAGAACCGCGCATCTTCCGTGGCGATGAGCGCCCTGACCATGAGGTCCGGAACGTCGGCCAAGGCCACGGGCGTGCGGTATTCGAGAAAAAATTCGGCCAGGAGTTTTTTATTGTCTGAATAGAGGCGCGACGTGATGCTCGGTTTGTATTCTTCGAGCTGCCTGACTTCCGGCAGATCGGACACGGAAAATAGGACAAAGCCGACCGCGCCGCCGATCAGGACGGCTGCAAGCACGAGGAACAAGGTGAGGATAACCGATTTGCCCTTTTGCATTTTCATATTATACTCCGGGTACCGGCGAAAAGCAAAACATGCGTGTCCGGCTTGAGTTTTGGCCCATAAGATGCTATCATTAAAAACAATAATTGTCCCACATCTACGAAACACGAAGGAGGGTACACGTCATGCCGTACACAGCGAAGGACTACAACGCATTAATCGGGATGAAAGGCTTCAGCGACACGCTGCTCAAGAACCACTTCACGCTCTATCAGGGATACGTGACGAACACCAACAAGGTTGCCGACACGCTTGCGCAGATGCTGAAGGAAGGCAAAACAGCGACCCCCGAATACGCGGAGCTCAAAAGAAGGTTCGGCTGGGAGTTCAACGGCATGCGCCTCCATGAACTCTACTTCGAGAACCTGAAGGGCAGCGGCGGCATCGACAAGGCGGGCGCGCTTGCGAAAAAAATGGACCGCGATTTCGGCGGCGTTGACGGGTGGGAAAAAGACTTCCGGGCATGCGGCGCCATGCGCGGTATCGGCTGGGTCGTGCTTTATCATGACGCCGCGGGAGACCGGCTTTTCAATTCATGGATCAACGAACACGATACCGCGCACCTCGCCGGCTGCGTGCCGCTTCTCGTCATGGACGTTTTCGAGCACGCCTACCTGACCGATTATCAGCTGAAGCGCGCGGATTATATCGAGGCCTTCTTCGCGAACCTGAACGGGAAAGCGGCTGAAGCGCGCCTGAAGTAGCCTGTGCTCTTCGAGGTCATGCATGCGAAGGCAGAACGGTATGACCGTTCTGCCTTTTATTTTGAACGGTAACTGCTCCAATGGGAAATTGACTTTAAATTCCCGGAATGCTAATATGTTTTAACGGATACGGCCGTCGTGCAGGCGTTTCCGCGATGATGACAATGAAAACCAGCGACGCTATCGTAACCATAGAAGACGAACTGACTCTGCCCAGTCTTTACGGCGACTTGGACAAAAACCTTCGCTTGATCGAGAACTCCTACGGAGTGGTCGTGAACGCCCGGGGCAACCGGATCCATATCGAGGGAGAGGAAAAAGCGGTCGCCCGCGTCGAACGCCTGCTCAAACAATTGGCCGACATGCTTGTCGCGGGGGTCATTACCCAAAAAGAAGACGTGAATACGGCTATCCATGCGTTTACCGCCGACTCGTCCGCGGTGCTGAAAGACCTCTTCCAGAAAGCGATCCCCGTTTCCAGCAGAAAGCGTCCGGTCGCGCCGAAGAACGAAACGCAGCGGAAGTATATCGAGGCGATCAGGCAATACGACGTCGTGTTCGGCATCGGTCCGGCCGGAACGGGCAAAACGTACCTGGCAATGGCGACCGCGGTATCCGCGCTGCTCCGGCGCGAAGTAAGCAGGATCATTCTCGTCCGGCCCGCGGTCGAGGCGGGGGAGAAACTCGGATTTTTGCCCGGGGACCTCTACGAAAAAATCAATCCCTACCTGCGCCCGCTCTACGACGCGCTCTACGACATGATCGAAACGGAAAAAGCCAATAAACTCGTTGAGCGAGGCGATATCGAGATCGCGCCCCTGGCCTTCATGCGGGGACGGACGCTGAACGATTCGTTCATCATCCTCGATGAGGCGCAGAATACCACCGCCGAGCAGATGAAGATGTTCCTCACGCGGCTGGGCTTCAACTCCAAGACCGTGATCACCGGCGACATCACTCAGGTAGACCTTCCGAGCGGCAGGAGTTCGGGCCTCATCGAAGTCCAGAAAATCCTCGACAACATCGAGGACATCCGCTTCGTCTATTTCACGAACAAAGACGTGGTGCGGCACAGGCTCGTGCAGCAGATCATCAAGGCCTATGAGCAGCACGAAAGAACGGGTGAAAAACGTGCCTGATACGCTGTCTAAGCTCATTGCCAAGCCGTCCTTCCCCGAACCGGACAAAGACAAGCTCGAACAGGAGGCCGGTCCCGTTTGGAGCACGAGAATTTTCACGTATGCGCTCGCCCTCCTCACTGCCCTGCTCATCGCCTTCGCGCTCCTGCCCCGGTTCCCGCTCCTGGAAAAAGGCGACCTGGCCTCCCGCGATATCCTGGCGCCGTATACTCTCTACGTCGAATATCAGGGTCCGGACCAGACCGTGTTCTCCGCTAAAGTGGTGAAGGGAGAACTGATCGTGGAGGCGGGCCACCGGGTTTCGGACAAGGCCGCCCGCATACTCGAAGAAATCGGACGCCGGGAGGGCATAGGCGCCCGGGGGAATGCCTACGGCGGGCTCGTCCTGATCGTGCTCCTGTTCCTGTACCTGTTCTACCGGGACATCAAGCGGTACAAACCCGCGCTGACAACCAACCGGAAAAAATTATTTTTGCTCTCCCTTTTGATCTTCATCACGGTGACGCTCGCGCAGTTTGCAAAATATATTTTTACGCTCACGGCGGACAAATTCCAAATTGACCCTGTCACCGTGGGTTTCGCTTTGCCCGCGGCCGCGGGGGCCATGCTCGTCTGCCTGCTCTTCGATTTTCACCTGGCTATGGGCTTTTCTTTCATGGTCAGCCTCCTGCTCGGCGTCATGTTCCAGGGCGACCCCTTCATGCCGGTCTATTACTTTTTCGGAAGCCTCGTGGCCGCACTGAGCGTGATCCACTGCAAAAAGAGAACGGCGGTGCTTCGGGCCGGCGCCCTGACCGCGCTCGTAAACACCGTCGCCGTCGTCGGCATAGACCTCTATAAAGGCGAATTCCTCGGCCGCGCCGCGCACGACATCGGGGCCGGTGTGCTCGGCGCCTCCGTCGTGGCGATGATCGTGTCGGCGACCCTGCCGTTTTTCGAGACCCTCTTCGACATCGCCACGGACATCAAACTCCTTGAGCTGCTGGACCCGAATCAGCCCCTGCTCAAGGAGCTGATTTACAAAAGCCCGGGCACCTATCATCACAGCATCGTGATCGGCAACCTGGCCGAGGCCGCGGCGGAATCCATCGGGGAAAACCCGCTCCTGGCCCGGGTCGGGGCCTACTTTCACGACATCGGCAAGATCAGGAAACCGGAATATTTCATAGAAAACCAGCGCGTTTTCGAGAACAAGCACGACCGGCTCATGCCGTCCATGAGCAGCCTGATCATCTCGGCGCACGTGAAAGACGGCGTAGACACGGCGCGGGAGCACAAGCTGCCCACCATCGTCATCGACATCATCCAGCAGCACCACGGCACGTCGTTGATCACTTATTTTTACCAGAAGGCGAAGGAGCTGCAGCCGCTCGTGAGCATCGCGGAAGAGGACTACCGCTATCCCGGGCCGCGGCCGCGCACCAAGATCGCCGCCATCGTGATGCTGGCGGACTCCGTGGAAGCGGCCTCCCGAACGCTCGATGAGCCGACGCCCCAGCGGATCCAGGCATTGACGAACAGCGTCATTACCCGCATCTTCCTCGATGACCAGCTCGGCAAGTGCGATCTGACCCTCAAAGACCTCCGGGACATCGCGCGGAGTTTCAACCTCATCCTGAGCGGCATCTACCACCATCGCATCGACTATCCCGGCATGGAATTTTACGGAGAGAAAAAACGCAGTGAACATCAGGATAAAAAACACGCTGAAGAGCCGAAAACCGCCGATCCGGACCATCCGGACAAAGCTCGCGAAGCTGCTGCTGAACGCCGGCCTTCCTGATGCGGAGCTGAGCGTCCTGTTCGTGGGGGACCGGGCCATGCGGTCGCTGAACCGCCGTTACCGGGGCAAGGACAAAACCACGGACGTCTTGTCCTTCTCGCTCCGGGAAGGGGCGTTCCCCGCTGTCCAGCCCGACCTCCTGGGCGACATCGTCATTTCCGTCCCCTTGGCCGCTCGCCAGGCGGCGCGGGCCGGCCATTCGCTCGGACGCGAGCTCGACGTCCTGCTCGTCCACGGCCTCGCGCACCTCTTGGGCTACGACCACGAGAAGGGGCCCGTGGAAGAGCGGAGGATGAAACGGCTCGAGCGCCGGCTCCTCGAAAGGCTTCCCGCATGAAACCCACGTCCTGGAGCCAGAGCGCCAACCTCGCGATCGAAGGGATCATCTATGCCGTCAAGACGCAGCGGCACATGCGGTATCACCTATTTGTCGCCCTTGCCGTCCTCGTTTTGAGCCTCGTCCTGAACGTTTCTCGCATGGAGCTGATCCTGCTCTGCATTGCTATCGTGCTCGTTTTGGTCACGGAGCTGATGAACACGGCTATCGAGGTGGTCGTGGACATGATCGCGGATACGTTCCACCCGCTGGCGAAGATCGCCAAGGACGTCGCCGCGGGCGTGGTCTTGGTCGCGTCGATCGGCGCGGCCACGCTGGCCTACCTTATTCTTTATCCGGCCGCGCGGGCGGTGCTCGTCGAAGGGAAGTCGCGCCCCATGAGCACGCCTGACGACGTGGTTGCCTTCGTGGCCCTCGCCGCGGTGGTCATCCTCGTGGTGATCATCAAGGCGTTCCTCGGCACGGGCGAGCCGCTCCGGGGGGGCATGCCGAGCGGGCACGCGGCGGTTTCGTTTTCCGTCTGGATCTCCACGCTCTACCTGACCCGGTCGCTGCCCGTCGCGGTCCTCACGTTGGTGCTCGCTCTCGCGGTCAGTTGGAGCAGGCTGTCCGCGGGCATACACCGGCCGGCCGAGGTGGTCGCCGGAGGGCTCCTGGGCGCGGGCGTGACCGCGCTGCTTTTTGGTCTGTTTCACTGAAGTCGGGCGGAAAATTTCCAGGCCGGCGCTGACCGGCATGAAGGGTTATCGGGAGGATACTTGCTTAATACGATTTTGGAAGAGCTGTTGACCTCGGTAAACGGCGCCCAGGCCGCTATTTTTCTGGACAACGACGGCGAGTCCATCGCCCATGTCGGCAACAGCTCCGTCGACATGAAACTGCTCGGGGCCTGGAAAGAGATCCATCTCGATCACATCAAGGATATCAGTGTCCGGCTCGGGATGGGAAACGTCCATGCGGTGCTGTTTTCTCTTGAGGAGGGCAACGAACTGATCGCGCCGGTGGCGGGGGAGTACTGTCTCCTCCTGTTCCTGTCCGCTTTCGCGAACCTTCAGGAGGCAATGCCGGCGCTCATGATCGCAATAGAGGGCCTGAAAAAAGAAGTCGAGTAGTGTCCCGGGCCTTAAATCTGGTCGAACGTGCCCAGGTTCCTGAACTTTTCGTAGCGCCGTGTCACGAGTTCCGCGGTAGGCACGTTTCGTATCTCCGCCAGGTTTCTCGTAACCGCTTCTTTGAGGAGTTCCGCGGCCCTCCGGGGGTCGCGGTGCGCCCCGCCGATCGGCTCTTCCACCATCTCGTCGATCACCTTCATCTGGAACAAGTCTTGGGCCGTGATCTTGAGCAGTTCCGCGGCCTCGCTGGCCTTGGCCCCGTTGTTCCAGAGGATCGCGGCGCAGCCCTCCGGAGAGATGACCGAGTAGGTCGCGTGTTCGAGCATGAGCACGCGGTCCGCGACGCCCAAAGCCAGCGCGCCGCCGCTTCCGCCTTCGCCGATGACCACGGATATGATGGGCGACTTGAGCCCGGACATCCGGTACAGGTTCCGCGCGATCGACTCGCCCTGACCCCGCTCCTCGGCGCCGATGCCGGGATACGCGCCCTGGGTATCGATCAGGGTGATGACCGGTTTGCGGAATTTCTCCGCGAAACACATGAGCCGGAGCGCCTTGCGGTACCCTTCGGGGTTGGGCTGGCCGAAGTTGCGGTACATGCGTTCCTTGAGGGTCCTGCCTTTTTGGTGGCCGATGACGACGACCGGCAGGTTGTCGAGCCGCGCGATTCCGCAGACGATGGCAGGGTCGTCGGCGAACCCGCGGTCGCCGTGCATTTCGATGAAGTCCGTGAACATCGCCTCGATGTAGTCGAGGGTATAGGGGCGGTTGGGGTGGCGTGAGATCTGGACCTTCTGCCAGGGCGTCAGGCGGGAATAGATTTCAGCCCGAAGCTGGTCGGATTTTTTATGGAGCTTGAGTATCTCTTCCTCAAGATCGATGCTCCCGTTGGACGTAAAGAGAGTGAGTTCCTCAATCTTCTTTTCCAACTCGGCGATCGGTTTTTCAAATTCGAGATATTCAGGCGGCAACGAAAGCTCCTCTAGGGGATAGAATTCAAATGCAAGGCGACATTATCTGATATTAAAGACCTGTTGTCAAGAAGTTGTTGGGCTTGGGCCTTATTCCAGGCACGGAAAAAGCCCGCGTTCTCCCACTTGACGTATGTATAGAGAGCTTGTCAGATGAACCTTGGTAATTAATTCATTGACAGAACACGGGAATAAGATTATAGTATTCAAAGTGAAGTGATAGCCAAAATCCGCGTTAGAGACTCCCATACAGCAATCCGCTCAAAACGTTCTCCTCTTCAGCTATTATTCACCACTTGTTTTTCAGGCAGGGCTAAGGACCGCCGGGAGCTTTTTCCCGACAGCCGTTATGTCCCAGCGTGCGTTCTCCCAGCGACACGGGTACGCGCCGCTTTTCAGATGATGTCGCGCAGAAAGTAGGTACCATGGGTTTCAATTCGTTCAAGCTTCACCCCCATATCATGACCGGCGTCAAGGCGCTCGGCTACGACGTTCCAACTCCAATCCAGGTCCAGGCGATCCCGCCGGTGCTCGAAGGCAAGGACGTCATGGGCCTGGCCCAGACCGGGACCGGCAAGACCGCGGCCTTTGTGCTGCCGATCCTGCAGCGTCTGCTCCCGGGAACGCAGGGCAAGGTCCGCACCCTGATCATCGCCCCGACCCGCGAGTTGGCGGAGCAGATCCACGTCGCCATCGTGGCACTCGGCCGCGACACGAAGCTCCGCAGCTGCACCGTTTACGGAGGCGTGAGCGTGAACCAGCAGATTCAGAAACTGAGAACCGGCGTCGATATCGTCGTCGCCTGTCCGGGCCGTTTGCTGGACCATATGAACCAGAGAACGATCGATCTTTCGCACCTCGAAGTCTTGGTGCTCGACGAGGCAGACCGGATGTTCGACATGGGGTTCCTTCCCGACATCCGGAAAATCATCAAGCAGATTCCCGCGAAACGCCAGACGCTCATGTTCTCGGCCACCATGGCCGACGACATCCGGAAGCTCGCGCATGAAGTGCTGCACAGCCCGGTCACGGTCCAGGTCGGCCACTCAGCACCGGTCAACACAGTGTCGCACGCCCTCTATCCGGTCGAACAGCATTTGAAGACCGGGCTTTTGATGGAGCTCTTGAAGCATACGGACACGGAATCGATCCTGATTTTCACGCGCACCAAGCACCGCGCCAAGCGCATCGGGCAGCAGCTCGAAAAAGCGGGGTACAAGGCAAGCTCGCTCCAGGGAAACCTGTCCCAGAACCGGCGCCAGGAAGCGCTCGACGGATTTAGGAGCGGCAAGTACCAGATCCTGGTGGCAACGGACATTGCTGCCCGAGGCATCGACGTTTCGTCCATTTCCCATGTCATCAACTACGATATTCCCGATACGACCGATGCCTACACGCACCGTATCGGCCGCACCGGCCGCGCCGCCAAGACGGGCGACGCCTTTACCTTTGTCAGTCGCGAGGACGAACCGCTGGTCAAGAGCATCGAACGAGTGCTTGGGGAGAAGATCGAACGCCGCACGCTGAAGGATTTCGATTACAAAAAAT
>JBGPHF010000023.1:0-11364 GCA_041484215.1 Nitrospirota bacterium | reverse complement strand
TTCATTCAGGACCCTTCCTGGCCTCTCAGGACCAGACTTAAAGAGAAATTCCGTGTCGTGTGTTGGGGTAACAATACAGCAACTGCCGTATTGGTGTCAAGAACTTTTTCCTAAAGAACGGGTATTGCTTATTATGACGCCGGCGATTTCTTTTTCGGCTCGAATTCGTTCCTGATCTTGAGGAACGTCGGCAGGCTCTTGAGGATCCTGATCGCGTTCGTTTCCTCTCTTGAAGCTTTTCTTGTCACCTCTTGACTTCTCAATTAATTACCCGTATAATAACACGTAAAATAACACACCTTATTGGAGGGCCTATGAGCGCCGCTTTTAAACGAGACGAGATGGTCAGCGCCACGCTGGTAGCCAAGAACTTCGGCAGGGTCATGGCGGACCTCGCCGAGCACAAACGGGAAAAAACCGCGGTCGTGAAAAATAACGAGATTACGGCAATCATCCTCCCGACGGATGAATATGAGTACATGGCCGACATCGTGCAGTTTGTCGAGCATCTTGAAATCTTCGACATGATCACGAAGAGAAAAAAGAAGGCCGGGAAGCGCATTTCTCTCGATAAGCTCTTGAAGGAGGAGCAGATTGAGATATGAAGTCTTCTTCACCGGGGACGCGGCAGAGGATTTCAGGCGGCTCGACGGTTCCGTCAAAAAGCAGGTCGCCAAGCAGCTCAAGAAGCTTGAAGACTCGCCCCATCTGGGCGACGCTCTCGGCAACATACGCGGCTTCGACCTGACCGGTTATTACAAACTTTATGCCGTGAGAAAAGCCATTCGGATCGTATATCGCATCATAGAGGATGAAGTCATTGTCGAAATCGTCGGCATCGGCAGGCGGGCTGACTTTGAAATCTACGCAGAAGTTGCAAGAAGGTTGCTGGGCAAGAAACATTAACCGTTCCTTGCTACCCTGTGTTTCCGGTCATCCATAACAATACTGCTTCTTAATTCAGGTTCCTTGTTCTGTTTTCTGTCGTGGCGATGGTTTTGCGCCGACAGCCCGTCGATAAAAGAGATCACGGATATCCTTACGCGACACCAGAAAAAAGGCTGGATTATATCCAACCCGCTGAATCCATCAACGAAAAGACTCTTGGATGTTAAAGTGAAAACGATAACCGGTAGCGAGGCAGTCGTGAACAATGGAGTACTGGTATTTACGCTGGTTTGATATGAACAGCGGATATTACACGTATATCTATCGCGAAACCAATCGGCAGAACTATGCGATATATCAACACAAATTCATTCGTACTCAGGCGGGCGGTGGAGTATACATTTCAGCGGCCATTTAGAGGGCATCAGACGTTAGCGAATTGAGTTTGGTCATAGCGACGTTTTTTGCTTATGGAGACGCCGGCGATTTCTTTTTCGGCTCGAATTCGTTCTTTATCTTCAAAAACGTCGGCAAACTCTTGAGCATCCTGATCGCGCTGTGGGTGGATTTGAACATAAGGGGCACGAACTTTCTGACCCAGTTTTTGTTGAGGTAAAACTGCTTCAGAAACTGCTTATACAGGTCATCGAGCCGCTCTTTCGATTCGATCCCTTTCGGGACGAATACAAAGTTCAAACAGTTCATCAGCTCCCAGTCCTCGACGAACGTTCCCTCATCGTTGATCGTCTGATAAATGGGCGATCCGGGAAAGGGCGTGAACTTGGTCATGTTCATGTCGTCAAGTTCGAGCGCGTTGATGAAATTCGTTGTCACCCTGATGGTTTCCTCGGTCTCGCCGGGAAGCCCCATAATGAACAGCCCCTTGGCCCGGATCCCGGCTTTCTGGATGCGTTGGACCGTGGTCTTCATTTCGTTGAAGTTTACCATGGTTTTGTGCCGCGCAAGGATTTCCGGCGCGCCTGATTCGATGCCCAGACTCACCATCCAGCAGCCCGACGCTTTGAGCATTCTGAGCAGTTCGTCGTCCGCATGCCCCACGCGCACGGCGCAGTTGAAGGTCATGCCGAGCGGTTTTTTGCGGAGCAAACCGCAGACTTTTTCGATCCGTTCGCGGTTGAAGGTAAAAAGATCGTCGTAGAAAAAAACGTGTCTGACCCCGAAATTCTTTTTCAGGAACGCCATGTGCTCGTACAAATACTCGGCGGAATTGAAGCGGAAGCTCCGGCGATAGACCGAGCGGTCGCAATAAGAGCACTGGTACGGGCAGCCTCTGCTCGAAATGATCGTCGCCGACGGGGCTTTCGGGTAATTGAAGAGCGCCGCATCGTAGCGCTTCGGAAACCCCGCGAGCTTATGATACGCCGGGAAGGGCAGCTGGTCGAGCTCGCAGAGATCGGTCCTGTGGCCGTTGTCTTTTATCTCCGACCCTTCACGATAGACCAAGCCCTGGATCGATTCGGGCTTGGCGCCCGCGGCGAGCTCCGACATGGCTTTCTCGCCTTCTCCGGTAACGATATAATCGATTGAGGGGAATTGTTCGAGGATTTTGCCGCGCAGTGCCGAGACGTGCACGCCGCCGACGACGGTCTTGGTCTCAGGGGAGACCTTCTTGATAGCTTCCGCCTGTCGCTCGGCATCCATGAAACTCGACGTTACTGCGGTGAAACCGACTATGTCGGGTTTGTACGTCGCTATACGGGAAAGGACCTCAGTGGGCGCCGCAAGCTTGACCGGACGCCTGCAATCGTGTATCTCGACGTCCACGCCTTCCCGCTCCAGATAGGCCGCCATCGAGAGAAGCCCGATGGGCGCCATCCGGATCGCGGTCTCGGACTTGTCTTCCATGCCTTCGATCCAGTTCGATCCGAAGGGATTAATAAAGAGCACTTTCATCGTTTTATTTTCCCGCTCACGGTCTTGGGCAGCGATCCGACGAATTCAAAATCCTTGGGAACCTTATACTGGGCAAGGTGCTCATAGCAATACCGCCTGAGTTCGTTCAGGTCCGGAGAGTCGCCCCCTTCGTGCAGAACGACCTTGGCCATCGGCAGCTGTCCGTAAACCGGATGGTCCGCGCCGTATACGAGCGATTCTTTTATCCGGGGATGCTGATTCAGCACGGCCTCGACTTCCTGGGCGAAGACCTTCATGCCCACGAAGTTGATCACGTCCTTGTCCCTTCCCACGATGAACAGAAAACCGTCCCGGTCGATTTTGCCGAGGTCACCGGTCTTGAACCAGCCGTCTACGAGAATGTCTTCTCTTCCCTGCCACGGAGAATAGTACGCGTCGAGCATCCCTTTTCCCCTGATGTTGATTTCACCGACGCCGTCCGCGTCCTTGCGGTCGAGCCGCAGTTCGAAATCCGGGAGCGGCTTGCCGACCGAACCCCGCTTGTCTTTCCCTCCCGTCAGACGGACGAACGGCAGGCCGACCTCGATAATGCCGTACGCCTCGGTCAGTTCGAATCCGAACTTCGCGGAAAAGGAGTCGGCAATCTGCCCGGGCAGTTTCATCGCGGTGGAGACCGCCAAGCGTACGTCTTTCAGAGAGCCCCCATCGAGCGACTCGGTCCGGGAAAGAAGGTTGTAATGAAACGGCGACGCGTAGATGAAGGTCCCCTGGTGTTTGATGATACCTTCGACGAGCGACTCCGGGAACCGGTGGACGCAGAGTACGATGGTCGCTCCGCGACGGAGGAATAAAAGGATTGTTACGACAAAATGAAAGCTCATGGACAGGATCCACAGCACCGTGTCCTTTGAAGTGATCCGCAGGCCCTTGTCAGCGGCGTCGGTCCGCTCGACAATCGCCTCATGCGAAAGCACCACGCCCTTGCTCGCGCCCGTGGTTCCCGAGCTGAAACGGATAAAAGCGGGATTAATCCGGAAATATTCGGACTTGGGGCGTTCCCGGACCGTTCTTTTCACGAGAATAAGTTCCCGATGGAGGATTTCCGGGAATGAAAGCAGCTCGCCCGAACCTCCCGGTCTG
The DNA here is from genome assembly GCA_041484215.1 of Nitrospirota bacterium. Classification (GTDB taxonomy): domain Bacteria; phylum Nitrospirota; class UBA9217; order UBA9217; family UBA9217; genus JBGPHF01. Next base: position 7,461 of record JBGPHF010000023.1, on the reverse strand, counting down.
AGCCTCGGCTCGGCAATGATGAAATCGACATCGATTCTGTCGATCACGGTTTCGATCTCGTCTGCGGTCTGTTCCGGAGCGACCGGAACGACCACTGCGGAGATGGACAGAATAGCGAGACTCGCGATAATATAATCGATACTGTCCTCGCAGAGCAGCCCCACGCGGTTGAGACGAGACACTCCCTTATCCCGAAGTATTTCGGCCAAAAGTTCGACGGATGAAATCAAGCGACCGTAGGTTATGCTCGCCTCGCCGTCGATCACCGCCGTTCTGCTCCCGGCCCCATCGGTTTCTTTTTTAATAACGCTGAAAATATTCATGTGTTCTGCGCGCCTGTCTTCCTGTCGTGTGCCCGCGGCGCAAACGCGTTCCCCGCCCGATAAAGAGCGAGGAACGTGATCGCTAGAAGCGCGAAACCTGCAGCGTGGATCAACGGGGCGGATTTTTTGCGGGAAGGTAGTCTTTATACATGTTCCGCATGGCTATGATATACATCGTTCCCTTGCCGATGCTCCGCAGGATCTCCCGGAAAGGGACCCGGGTCTTGTTCAGCCTGAGCGGATTGTGCCGCCAGCCGATGCTGTAGAGCCGGGCGAAGTGGGCGTAGAAGAGCTTCTTGTCCAGTTTCGTCGGCAGCACGGTGTGCATGCAGTCGTAGTACAGGTACGAGTCGATGATAAAGTCGTTCTTGTGCTTATGCCACAGCTCCGTGCCCGGAGAGGGCGAGAAGACCGTGAACGATACCTCGGACGGGATAAGGTCGATGATCACCTTTTCGAGCCGCCGGAAGTCCTCCACCGAGAAGCCGGGGTCCACCATGAGCGACGCATGCAGCAAAATGCCGGTGTCCCGCAGGACCTGCACTGCCTTCATGTTCGTGTCTACCGAGGTGCGTTTTTTGTAGTCCTTCAACCTCTCCTCGTCCATGGCTTCGAGCCCCACGTACACGATGTGAAGCCCCACTTCCTTCCAGAGCTTGAAGAGCTCGGGATGGCGGACGATCGTGTCGGCGCGGGCCCAGCTCACGTACTTCTTCTTGATCCCCCTCGCCTTGAGCAGGTTGGCGATCTCGGTGAGCCTGGTATGATTCAGGAAGGTCTCGTCGTCCACGAAGTAGATGTAGTCTTCCTTGATCTTCGAGATCTCGTCCACCACGTCTTCGGGCGCGCGCTGCAAATACTTGCCGCCCATCATATGGTGCACCACGCAGAAAGCGCAGGTGTACGCGCAACCGGTGGAAGTACGGATCGTCGCGATCGAGGGGAACATGGTCTTCAAGCGGTTGTTTTCATCGGGCGAGGTCCAGACCGAAAAATACCGCTCGCGTTTTACGAGGTCGCGGCGGGGCCGGGGAATATCCTCCACTGCGGGGAATTGCGGCGGCTTGGCCGAGGCCTTCTCCGTAAAAGCAGGGTCCTTTACGTCAAGGACCGTATCACCCGTAGCCAGGGGTTCACCCTGTTTATAGCGCCGGACAAGACCGCCGAAAGCCGTCCCTCCTTCGCCGCGTATCACGAGGTCCATCGGGGAGCCGGCGTAATCAGCGGGGATGATCGTTGCGTGGATCCCTCCTGCCACGGTCAGGACGCCCGGCACAATCGCCTTGGCCCGCAGGGCCAGGTCCTTTACGATAGCCGACTGATTGCTGTACGCCGTAAACCCGATAATGTCCGGCTGGAGCTCGCGCACCCTTTTCTCAAAGAACGCAACGGGGTCCTTTTCGAGCGCGATATCGTCTATGAGAACGTTGTCCTCCTTCGGGATTCCCCCGGCCACGATCTCGAGTTCCAGGGGTTCCAGGTGCAGAAAATCCTGGAGCCGCTTGGCGACCAGGAGGTGCGAGTGCGGCTTAATCAAGAGGATAGTCAGAGGCTGGTTCTTGCCGTATTTTTTTCCTTGGATGTCTTTGTTCTGTGCCATGGTCACTCCTTATATAACATCATTAGACTGATGCGATCTTGTATTGCTTTAACCTTAAACACCATTGACACTGATAAGGGCTGAAAACGACTATGATAACGGCTGAAACACCGGTACAATTGTTTTCAACTCCTGGTCTTTATTCCGCCTTTATCAGCCTTTCATCCGCCTCTTCAGTGTCAAAGTATTTAAAAGTCTTTTCGTCCGGTCTTGACCAGCCTGGCCGCTGCCGTGCCTGCCGCGTCTCCGAGCGCGATGCACGTTCCCATCACGCGTGTAGAGCCAAGTGCTTCATGACTGACCGAGATACAGCGACCGGCTGTAAAAAAATTATGGAATCCCTTTACCGTGAGACAGCGGAACGGAATCTCGTAGTAATCATTCTCGGGCACATAACGATAGACCGGTCCCTTAGCACGGTCCCAGAGTTCGATGGGCCAGGAATTTTTCACCACGCCGTCGGAAAACTTTCGCGCCTGAAGAACATTGTCCTCGGTTAGACAATACTCGCCGCGGATTCTTCTACCTTCCCGCTCCAATACGCCCGAAGTCTCGACTGCCGACGCATGCCGAAATGAAGGAAGGCGCTCAGAAAGAATGCGGACTGCCCTCAAAGCGTTCTCTTTCACTCGGTCCTGGCTGACAGTTTCTTCAACACTGAACTTGAGAATCCCCTCATCCGGTCCATCGCCGCCCGTAAACATCGTATACCGCATGGCACGCGGAAGTTCCGCCTTCTGTACAGCGTCGGCGAGAACATAAGGGACCTTGAGTGCCAGCATTTCGTCATGCCCTTGAAGTCCGCTCACGCGCACCGTGTATCCCGCCATCTGTATTTCATCCGGGAGAGCAATATCGAATCCGGCGCCAGCCATGGCGGCCAGGTCGCCGTTTCCGGTGCAGTCAATGGTTGCCCGTGCGCGGATATTCCGTACCGTCCCCTCGTGATTTACAGCCGCACCGGTCACCATTCCGTTCTCGACAGACACTGAAACCGCCAACGTCTTGAGTAGTACCGTGAGATTCTTTTCGGTCGAGAGAAGCGCTGCCAGCACCTCCTGAAGATCGCGGGAGGAACAGGGAAGCACGTAAACCTTCCCGACTTTTTCTATCGTCCTCTGCGGGGCGCGGGCCATAAGGCCGGACACAACCTCCAGCACCAAGCCCTTATTTAGGGTCTCCGTCGGCGTTTCGTTCCCGTTCGCATACAAACCGCAGATGGTGCGGAGCATGCCGCGAACGCCTGTACCGCCGATTTCTTTTCCCATTTCGATCAGGACCGTCCTGCACCCGCCCCGCGCCGCGGCAACGGCCGCCGCGATGCCGGCCACGCCCGCTCCCGCCACCAGCACGTCGCACGAGATAGTTTCCCCGGCGTTTTCGTTCAGAGACTGCATTTCAGGTCCTGCTCCACCTGGACCATCTCCTCCTCGGTGAACTGCCCGTCCAGCCACGAGATCGTCCCGTTCAGCCGTCCCCTGTAGGAGTTGAAGAAGACCCCGATGCCGGGCGGCACGGGCGTGCGCGGCATGTGGAAAACGTTCGTGATCCGCGTTCCCATGATCTCAGAAGAAGCGAGAGAGTCCTTACTCACGTGAGAAAAACAGTAGGACGCAATTTTCCCCTGCAAAGGCAGGTGAAAGGTGAGGTTCAGCAGCGGCAGCGGCGCGATCCGCATGAGCGACGACGCCGCCATCAGTTTCTCGGGGAACTTTACCTGGATCTGCTGGTACAACTGCTCTTTGATGCCTGCCAGAAGTTTCTTACGGTCAAGAGCGTCCTCCGGCTTCACCTGGAAGAAGAACATGGAGGTGTGGTTGAAGAAGAGCTCATCCCGGATGTCCTTTGCCCTCCGGAGGTCCGTGGACACGGGCACGACATACGCGCCCGTCTTCACGCCCCTGCCCTCGAAAAGGCGATGCATGCTCTCCGCTACTCGGGAGAAGAGATAGGGCATGATCATCAGATAGCCCGCCTCGCCATAGGCCCTGCCGACGATTTTCTCCGCCTCCTCCCGGTCGAAGCTCACGATGCGGTAACGGAAGCCGGGCCTCTTGCCGTTCATCGAGATAGGGACCGCCCGGACCTGGTCCTTGGTCAAGGTCACGATCCGCCGGTTCACGGTCTGGCCGGCCAGAAACTTCTGCTTCCACCCGGAGAGGTCGAAACCTTGGGTGAGACGGACCTTCTCCGCAATGCGTGTTTTGTCGTCACCGGCAAGGAACTGCTGGAACAAGCTTACAAAGGACTCGGCCCCGCGCGCATCGAAGAGACGGTGGTCGAAGGTCACGGCCAGGCACTGCTCGTTCTTCCCGTAAACAAGGTGGAAGGCAAGATGCTCGTGCTTGTTCGAAAACGGCGTATTGATGAACGCGGTGAGGGCGTCTAAAAGGCCCTTGCCCGCGGACTCGCCGTCGAGACGCGTAACCGTCAACGGCACCGGCGGCTCAACTCCGCCCTTCGGCATCTTCCAATAGGGCGTCAGTGTGTAGTGGCGGGACACGCTTCCGCCGACGATCGGGAACTCCCGGAGGAACCGCCTGAGCGCGTCACAGAAGGCGGCTTCATCGGGCGGCGCGTCGAGCATAAAGACGACCTGCGACGCGTTTCCCGCGCAGGTGGTCCGCTTCATGATGAGGTCGATGACCCCCATCACCCAATCGAAGCCGCTGAGGTAATACTTGTTCTTTACTGATAAGTAATCCGAGATCATGCTACCGGTTTTTCTGGATGAAGGACGCCAGGGACCTTACCGTTTCGAAGTCTTTTTGCGTGAGATCCGATTGGATCAGCTGGAGTTTGAAGGTCTTTTCGATAAAGACGAGGATTTCGACGAAGCCCAGGGAGTCGACCCCCAACTCGTGGAACGGTTTATCGGGAGCCAGCGATGCCTTGTCCGTCGAAACAATGGAGGCAATGCCCTCCAACAGGATATTCTCTATTTCTTTCTCAGCCGCCTTCGTATCAATTCCCTCGACTGCCATTTCGCGATACGTCCTTTCCCGGACAAATAATCAAATGAATTAACGTGGAATTATACAAAATACAGCGCCTGAAATCAACAGGAGAATCGTCTTTTTGAGAAGCACACTTGCTTCTTATCCCCTATCATTATATAATCCAGTTAACATCCACCCGGCATAAGAAGGTATATTTTTAACAAGGAGCACTGCGAGAGAATATGGCGTTTACCGGAGATTTAGAAAATCTGCCCATTGTAGACATTATCCAGTTGGTCCACACAACGCGGAAGTCGGGCATTTTTTTTGTGAAGGGAAGCAAGGGGGAGAGCAAGATCGTCTTCAGCGGCGGATCTATCGTCGGTGCAAATCATATAAACGATAGCGTCCGCATCGGGACTGTTCTGGTAAAGACGGGCGTCATAACTGTTGACGATCTCAAGCTGGCATTGGACGCCACGAAGGATGCTGCCAAGGACCATAAGCCGCTTATGGTTACCTTGATGCAGATGGGCAAGCTGAAGCGGGAAGACGCTGTCCGAGGACTCAAAAAGCTCGTCGAGCTGACGATCGTCGAGCTGATGGGCTGGACCAAGGGTACTTTTACATTCAATACGGACACGATCGTCTTCTCTCCGGAAGATGGGGCTTCTTTCGTCGACATGGAAGAACGGGATCTGGGCGTTGATGCTCAGATGGTTTTGATGGACGCGATGCGCATCTTTGACGAGCGTGAACGCGACCGCGCGAACGGAAAAGAAGTGCCGTCCTTTGAGGCACTCTATGCCGATGTCCTTCCGGCGGAAAGCGCCGGTAAAACAAAAGGAGAAAGTTCGGCCATTACCGCGGATGACCTCGGACTCGCCGATATTGACCGGCTGGAGAAGAAAATACCCCGGCCTGTTTCTGAAATGGAAATCTTCGATCCGGTTGAAATCCATCGCCAGAAGATACGGGAGCTACTCGCCGGTTTTTCTTCCGTAGATCAGGAAGCCTTTGTTTCTTTTTTGAGGAGCTCCGGAGCTCGTAAGTCCGCGCCCGACGCCCTCGCGCAGCAGGGGGGCAAGGCTGTCGTCTTTTTCAGCGGTGATGAACTGATCAGGCACTCGCTCATGACCCTCTGCAATGAGGAAGGAATACCCGTATTTTCAACGGACGACGGAACGGACCTCGAACGGATCGTTTCGCAGAATCTCTCCGCCGGGAGAAAGCCCGTGGTTGTTTTTGACGGTCCCGTAAGAGCGGAAGATGGGTTTACGGAGAAAAAAGTCCTCAGCATGCGGACTGCGGTCATGCAGAAGTATTCCAGGGTCCCCGTGCTTCAATTCGCTCCTCTTGATGATGCTGATTTTTTCATGCAATCATACAGTGACGGCGTTCAGGCTGTTTTTCCGAAACCGTCGAAAGAGATCAGGAAAGAAAGCTACATCCTCGATACGATACAGTTCCTCGACATCTTCAGGTCTTATATCAAAGGTTTTCAGGAAGGGATCGACACCTGTGACCGGCACGTAAGAGAGCTGAAAAACAACATCAAATCGCTTCGCGAGATCGTCAACCCTTCTGACGCGGCGATGGTGATGCTCGCATTTGTTGCCGAGATGTTCGAACGCGCGGTCACGTTTTTCGTCCGCCCCGCGGAATTGATTGGTGAAAGGGCCGTAGGCGTGACTTCCGAAAAAAGCCTGGGGCCGACTCCGGCGGACAGGCTGAAGATCCCCCTCTCAACGCCTTCTGTTTTCCGGGAGGTGCTCGAAAAAGGGCTGGCGTATTACGGAGAGGGCAGCGATGAAGCGCTCAAGGGACTTTTTCAGGAAATAGGCAACCCCCTGAGTCCGGCCGTTGTCCTGCTGCCCTTGATATGCGATCGAAAGGTCATCGCGATTGTATACGGGGATTTCGGGGAAAAAGAGGCGTCCCCGGTGCAGCTCGATATACTCGAGATCCTGGCCCAACAGGTGGGCATTGTTCTGGAATACGCGCTTTTCCGCAGGCAGATGGCGAAAACGCCGCAAAAATCTATAGATGCCTGACCCGGACAAGCCGGAAAAACTATTAACCACAGAGGACACAGAGAAAAACAAAATCAATATTTTTATCTTCACCCGTTTCTAAAGCCTTTCTCTGTGCTCTCTGTGGTAAAATATTTTTGCCTTTTTGTGTAGAATTTTATTCTTTAGTTACAGAAGATGTCTTAGATTAAAAGAGAACCCGGAGGGAGAAGGACTTCATGGATACTACGTTGCTCAATCAGATCCTTAACATTGCCTTCGAAAAAAAGGTCTCGGATATTCATTTTGAGGTCGACAACCCACCGCTGTTCCGGGCGCGCGGCCATCTTGTCCGCTCCAAGCTCGGGAACCTGACGAAACAAGATACCGAGTTCGTCGCAAACGCGGTTATGGGGCAGCACAACCGGAAGCTGCCCGAAGACCTGAAAGAACTCGATACTTCCTATACGCTGACGAACGTCGGCCGCTTCCGGGTGAGCATCTTCCGTCAGCGCGGCAATCTCGGCGTCGTTATGCGGGTCATACCTCACCAGATAGGCACGTTCGAGGAGTTGAATCTTCCGCCG
>JBGPHF010000022.1:0-11519 GCA_041484215.1 Nitrospirota bacterium | reverse complement strand
CGTCGTTTTTGAATCGTTTCATGAGATGGGCGATATACCAGGTGCCGATGTTGATGGCGGTATCGGAGTCGAATAATTTGTCGCGGTCGAAACCCGGCAGCCGAATCGCTTGCGCGGCCCATTCCCCGGTAGTCGGCATCACCTGCATGACGCCGCGGGCGCCGGCGGGCGACAGCGCCTCCGCCTGGAACTGGCTTTCCGCGCGGATCACCGAAGCGATGAAGTAGGGGTCCTGGCCGTATTTCCGCGCATACGTCACGATGCTGTCCCAGTACCCCTGGGGATAGGCGAGGAGCCAGAGGTCCCCCGGCGTATCGCGCGTTTCGCCGTCGAGATACCGTTCGTAATTTCGCAGGACCAGCGTCAGCGAGCGGTAATAATCGCCAAGTTCAAAAAAGGTTTTACTGAGCCCCAGGAGGGCGCCGCGCTTTCTCGGCATCCGGTCCTGGAGCGTCCAGAGCTCCGCGGCCGCCTCTTTTTTCATATTGAGCATGAGAAGCTCGAGCGATTTGGAAAAGACGGGGTCCGTGGACAGCGTTTTTAATGCCTCTTCCGTCCAGGCGGGCGGCCCGTCCGCGTCATTCCACTCCTGCGGGTCAGATGACTCGGCCGCTTCGCTTCCGGCCGGTCCCACGCCAATCTCGTCGGCGGTCGCGTCTAAAACTCCGGCAGCCATCCGGTCCGCGGCCCGGTAACCGTAATAGGTATAGGGACCCCGCTTGAGCACGCTCCGGTAATGCGCAGCGGCCCGCGCCGCATCACCCGTTTTCTCCGCGGCCCTTCCCTGCCAATATCGCGCCTGGTTCACGAGAAACGACCTCGGGTAGCGATTGATCAGGCTCTCGAGCGTTTGTTCGGCCTTTCGGTACTCGCCGTCGCCGAAATATGCCCAGGCTTTCCACCAGATCGCGCTATCCGCAAACTCGCTTTCGGGATATTGGGAGGAAAGACGGTCGTAGAACTGGAGCGCTTTTTTTCTATCACCGGATTCGCGATAGATAGTCCCGATAATATACAAAGCATCGTCGGCCCACTGGGTTTCGGCAAATGAGTTTATGATCTTGAGGTAGGAACGTATCGCATCGTCCCGTTTGCCGAGCCGTTCATAGGATTTTCCAAGCCAGTTCAGCGCCTCGGCGCTGCGTTCCTCTTTCGGGTGGTCCTGGACCATCCGTTCGAGCACGGCTGCGGCCTCGGCTCGCCGCCCGATGTGGAAGAGGGATATACCGCTTCTGACCAGGACATCGGACTGAGCGGGAAACGCGGGATCAAGCACAAGCACGGTCGCGAAGGCGGCAGCGGCCTTATCATATTGATTCGCGCGGAACAAGTTCCGCGCCCGCTCATAAACCTCGGAGGCCGTTAAGTCACGCACCTCTGCGCCGCCTGCTTTGAACTCGGCAAGCGCTTTTTCCACGTCTCCGTCAAAAACGCCTCCGGGATATTTTATGTAGACGTCCTGGTAGGCCCGGACCGCCTCTTCCTTCTTCTCCTCCGCAAGGAGCGCTTTGGCGAGCCCCATGCCTGCGTCGGGACAGAACTCCGAATGCGGATAATCACGGATAAACTTCTCGAACGCGCTTACCGCGAGCGTGAAAGAACCCGATTCGATTAGGGCTTGCGCCTTCCGAAGCGACGCATAAATCACCCGGGAACTTTTCGGATAACGCTCGAGGATCCGTTGATAAAGTCCGATGGCCTCCGAATACCGCTTCAGGGAAAAATAGTGCTCGGCTAGATAAAAGAGAGCATAGTCGGCCAGTTGGGGATATTCGACGGACACGCGCAGCATGACGTTTTCCGCTTCGGACGACCTGCCCGCTGCGATGAGCGCCTTGCCCGCGAGAAAAAGCGACCGCTTCTGCCAGGGATCTCCCGGAAATTGCTCCTGCACCTGCTGCGCGACTGCGATCGTCGTCTCCAGGTCCCCCACGGAGTAGGCGTGAAGCGCCAGTCTGAAGCCGTGCTCAGGCCCGGAGAGGAGGAGTAAGGGAGTAACAGGTTTTGCAGGCGAGGCTAAAGACGCTGCAACAGGTGGAAGGACCTTAACGGCACATGCCGCAAGAGTGAGAATGAGAATTGCCAGGATGCTTTTCCTTGTAAAAACCATAGTTTCGTTCCTGCGGTCGCGTTTTATCGTCGCGCACAATCAACACTCTGTATAATATCGGGAGCAATAGGGTGTGTCAAGAGAAGTTCTTTGAGCGGGAACGCAGGTGCGTGGGTTCTGCGAAATCGTTGCAGCGAGCTCCTCACGGACGGGAGGAGACAACGCATCATACCTGTCTGAACAGAGGACGGGGAAGCGACCGAGGGAGAAGCAACTGACGTCAGCCGAACCTTCCGGCATCGTGCTTTCCGGCGCTCATCCGGAAGGTTATTCGGTCGGGCGAAACATGGTCACACTAAACCTTGCCATCCACCATCTCGCGCATTTCCTTGCCGGCCTTGAAGAAAGGAACTTTTTTAGGAGGAACGGACACCGCCTCGCCCGTTTTGGGATTCCTGCCCTCTTTGGCCCGGCGGAAGCGCACCCGGAAACTCCCGAAGCCGCGAATCTCCACCTTGTCCTCCCGCGAGAGAGCGTCCTTGATGCCGTCAAGCACGGTGTTGACGATAACTTCCACCTGCTTTCGGGTCAGGGTGGTTTTCTTCTCGGAAATCTTATCTACAAGCTCTGCTTTGGTCATGCCGCCGGCCCCTCCTTGCCCTGCAACGTGCTTAGTACCGATACTGGAGTTTTACGGAGCTTCTGCTGACTGCGCTCGTAATGACGTCCGCGATCCAAGTCGCCGACTCTTCCTTGAGATAGTCGAAGAACGGTATTTTTTTTCGCTTTTCCACGACCTTCGGCTTGCCTTTTATCCCCGCGAGGCTTCCGGCGACCTCGACGCTGTCGGCGAGGTCTCCCAATTGGTCGACGAGTTTCAAAGCAAGGGCCTGCTGGCCCGTGAAAATGCGCCCGTCCGCGATCGCGCGTATGTCCGCCTCCGCGGCGTGGCGGCCGTCGGCGACGGCCCTGATGAACTGGCCGTGCACGTCGTCGATAACAGCCTGGAGCAGCTGCGTTTCCTGGGGCGTCATGTCGCGGTAGGGGGAGCCCACATCTTTGTACTCTCCGGCCTTGACCACCATGCCCTTGACGCCGATCTTTTCCAGCAGTTTTTCGATGTTCGCGAACTCCATTTTGACGCCGATGCTGCCGGTAAGCGTACCCGGGTTGGCGACAATCCTGTCCGCGGCCGCCGCTATATAGTATCCTCCCGACGCGGCCACGGAGCCCATGGACACAACGATTTTTTTGCCTTCCTTTTTCGCGCGTTTCACGGCATTGTAGATTTCCTGCGAGGGAACGACGCCGCCCCCCGGGCTGTCGATGCGGATGACGATCGCCTTGACGGAGGAATCCTCGGCATAATCGCGCAATTCGTTGATGGTGTTTTCCGACGTCAAGAGCACTCCTTCGATCTTAACGAGCGCTACGCGGTCCCCGACAACCGGCAAAGAGGCCGAGCCGTTCCTGCCGGTCAAACTGGAGGTGAGGAAGAGCACCGTGAAAAAAATTCCACCCAGCACGGCCGCTGTAATCAATACAATGAGCAGGGGGTTCTTTTTCATGCGGAATCAGCTCCGTTCCTTCAGCAGCGCGCCCAAGGTCGTGTCGGGCTTGGGCTGTTTATTCATATATTCCTGCAGTGTGGAGCGGTCGCTGCCCTTGACCTGCGCCTTGATGGAGAGTGCGACTTTTCGTTCGCCCCGGTCTACCTTGATAATACGGGCGGTTACTTCCGCCCCCTCCTTCAACGGTTCGGCATCCTTCACGAATTCTGAAGCGGGAATCAGGCCCTCGATGCCGTGTTCGAGCTCCACGAACAGACCGAACTCCGCCGTTTTCGTCACTTTTACCGGTTCGTCCTGTCCCACTTTGTATCGTTCGGGGATCAGTTTATCCCAGGGGTCCGGCGTGCTTTGCTTGATCCCCAGGGAAATGCGCTCCCTCTGCGGATCGATGCCGAGTACGACGGCCTGCACGACCTGGCCCTTTTTGAGCACTTCCGAAGGGTGCTTAACGTGTTTCGTCCAGGACAGATCGGAAATGTGAACAAGACCGTCGATCCCCTCTTCCAGCCCGATGAACGCGCCGAACTCCGTGATTGTTCTGACCCTGCCTTCGACCGAAGACCCCACGGGGTACCGCTCGGCCAGGGTGTGCCAAGGATTCGGCGTCATTTGCCTCGTACCAAGAGATATTCGCCTGCCCGTCGGGTCCACGGAGAGGACTTGCGCCTCGATGACGTCACCCGCGGAGACTACCTTCGAGGGGTGTTTTATTTTCTGGGTCCACGACATCTCCGAGACATGCACAAGTCCTTCGACGCCGTGTTCCAATTCCACAAACGCGCCGTACTCGGTCAAGCTCACCACCTTGCCCTTGACCTTGGAGCCGACTGGAAATTTTTCGCCTGCGGCAAGCCAGGGATCCGCGGTTTTTTGCTTGATGCCGAGAGAAACCTTTTGCTTCGCACGGTCGTATTTGAGAACGACTACCTCCAATTTATCGCCCACCTTCAATAATTCCGAAGGATGGTTGATCCGGCCCCAGGACATGTCGGTGACGTGCAGCAGGCCGTCGATGCCGCCGAGATCGACAAAAGCGCCATAGTCGGTGATATTTTTGACAACGCCGCTCAGAATTTGACCTTCCACCAGCCCGGCGAGCGTTTCTTCCTTCTGCACGCTCTGCTTCTGTTCAAGCAGTACCCTGCGGGAAAGAACGATGTTGCCTCGCCCGGAGTTCATCTTGATAATCCTCAAATCCAGAACTTGCCCGACCATCTGATTCAGGTTATGCACGGGTCTTACGTCGATCTGAGAGCCGGGAAGAAAGGCCGTCACTCCGCCGATATCCACCGTCAGTCCTCCCTTGATCACCGAAAGCACCCTGCCTTTCATCGGGTCCCCGGTCTGATAGGCGCGGTTCAGTTCGTCCCATACCTGCAGTTTCTTGGCCTTTTCCCGCGAGAGCAACAAGTTCCCATTCGCGTCCTCGGCCGCTTCGAGCAGCACCTCGAGTTCATCACCGGGCTTCAAGGCCTTCAATTCCTCGTCGGTAAACTGTTCCACGGGAATGATGCCGTCCGACTTGTAGCCCAAATCCAGCATCACGACGCCCGAACGGACCTGCAGCACCCGCCCGCGCACGACCGTCCCGGATTTAAAGCTCTTGAGCGACTGGTCGTAGAGCTGCTCGAACTCATTCTACTGCCCCGATCCTTCCGGGGCGTCATTTTCTTCCTGCTCGAAATGCTCGCTCGCATCTTTCATTAAACTGACTTACCTCCCGCTGATTTTGGCATGTATCAGGTCTCTCAGGCAACCTCTCCACCCTGTGCCGCTAATTTTTTAAGAACACCTTCCACTACCCAGTCGGGCGTGGACGCGCCCGCCGTGACCCCGACTTTATTCATGCCTCTCAGCCATTCGGGACGGATTTCGTCGGCCACTTCGATGTGATGCGTGGGTTTGCGCTCCTGTTCGCACACCGAAACCAGGCGGCTCGTATTGGCGCTGTTGCGTCCGCCCACGACGAACATAACATCAACCTGGCCGGCGAGAATACGCGCCGCCTCCTGGCGTTCTTTGGTGGAGTTGCAGATGGTATTGAAGACCTTTAATTCCTTGGAAAGACGTAGCAATCTTAACACAATTTCGGAAAAATTACCATACGATTGGGTCGTCTGGGCGACAATGCCGAGTCGGCTCCGCAAAGCAATGCCCTCCACGTCCGAGCACTTTTCCACTACGATTGCGTCATCTCCGGCGTAACCGAGAATGCTCTGTACCTCGGGGTGCTTCTTTTCGCCGATGACCACTACCTGATACCCCTCCCGGTTGAGGGCCTCGGCATCGCGCTGCGCCTTGCCCACGAAGGGGCAGGTAAGGTCGATGATCGTAAGTCCCTGCTCGCGGGCCTGCGCCAGCACTCGGGGCGGCACGCCGTGGGAACGGATGATGAGAGAATCGCCGGGCTGTAGCGAAGCGAAATCCTCCACCGTCGCCACCCCCGCCTGGCTCAGGCGCTCCACTTCCTGGGGATTGTGGATGAGCGGTCCGAGGCAGTAGACCCTTCCCCTCCCCGCGGCATCGAAGGCCGTGTTGATCGCCCGCTGAACACCGAAACAGAAACCCGCTTTATCTGCTAAAAATATTTCCATGTGTCCTACTTCACCGTTTGTATCACCGACAACATCCGGGACAGCACCTCGTCCGCGCTCAAGAAGCTTGAATCGATCAGGAGCGCGTCATCCGCCTTCCGGAGCGGCGCGATCGACCTCCCGCTGTCCTGGCGGTCGCGTTCCTCGATCTCACGCGTTATCCGCGCCAATTCAACATCCATTCCTTGAGCTTTCAGTTCAAGATACCGCCGTTTTCCCCGCTCAACAGCGCTCGCATCGAGATAAAACTTCACGTCCGCGTCGGGGAATATGACCGTGCCGATGTCCCTGCCGTCCATCACGACGCCGCCTGCACGTCCTAAATCGCGCTGGAGCGACAAGAGCCGGGCGCGGACCGCCGGTGATTTCGACACCGTCGAAGCCATCATGCCCATCTCGGGTGTTCTGATATCGCCCGTTACGTCTATGCCGTCAACGTAAACACGGGGATCGCGGTTGTCCTTTTTGATCGTAATCGTCGTGCGGCTGCACAACTCCATGAGTTTCGATTCGTCGGCCGGGTCGATCCCTTCCCGCATCGTCTTCCATCCGATAGCCCGGTACATGGCGCCGGTGTCGATATAGATATATCCCAAGCGCTCGGCGAGGCGCCTGGCCACGGTGCTTTTGCCCGCGCCCGACGGTCCGTCGATCGCGACGACGAGTCCGGCTTTTTCTTTTTCTTTTGCCATCTTTTGTTTAGAAACGACGAAATGCCGTCACTTTCCCGGTATATCCTTGCCTGTCAGTTTTTTATAAGCCTGGCGCAGCTGATCCTGCGCCCACACGGATTGCACGTTTTTTATCATTTCCACGATAACCTCAGCCGACGGGGCATCGCCTAGATTTGCCAGGGCTTCGCCGAGTTCGACTTCATAGCCGCTCCGCCTTGCAGTATTCTTTACCATGCGCGCAAGAGGTTCGACCGCGAGGCTATCCCCTGTTTCGCCGAGTGCAACGATGATTGTCTTGATTCTTCGCCTCCCCGGTTGCTCAAACAACTTCAGCAGCAGCGCAACAGCCCTCGGACTCTTTGTCTTGCCGAGCAGGCCGATCGCCATATCCGCAACTTGGGCATCCGAGGACTCCGCGAGTTTTATGAACGTTCCGACAGGCTTCCACCCGATGTTTTCAATGGACTTGATGACCGTGTCTCGCCGCACGGCATCAATCCGTCCCAGCACATTCGCGAGCGGTTCGATCGTTTCCTCCTCTTTATAAAAAGAGAGCGCGCGCGTCGAGCCGAGCCTGACGTTCTCGTCGGAATCAAGCATGCCGTTGATCAGGAGCGGAACGCTGGTTTTGTCGCCCAATACGCCCAGGGCGAGCGCCGCCTCTCCCCGCACGCTCGGACTTGCCATGGCATCAGTATAAAGCGCTGTAATAAACTCTCGGGAGGTCTCGTCTTTGCGGTCCGATAGTTTTCGCACGGCTCCAGCCCGCGTCTGCGCCTCCTGTTGGAGGTTCACCGACGTAGCGGCGAGGCCGGCGGACGCAGGGTCCTTGATTTTTTGGAGGAGACCGGCAAGGCGCGGCAATGCATCCCAGGTATACAAGCCATACGCGCCCTTTGCTAATTTCATCGGAAGCGGGATTACGGATAACGTCACGAATCGAGGCGGAAGAACCGGGCGTTTGAGGCTGGCCGGCTGCGCATCCTTAAGCATCAGCTCGCAGGTGTTTTCCTTCTTGAGTTCCACGCTCCCCGCTATAAAGCGGTATTCATATCGTTCATCTTTGAGCAGTTTTTCTCCGTTCACGATAAGCTCCATGAATTCGGCCCGCTCGGACGATTGGTCGCCATTCTGCAGCTTAATGAGCGCGCTTCCTTCGGGCGCCGAAAAAACGATCTGGTATCGGTTTTCCCTGCCGTATCGCTCTTTCACGTCGTATTGAACAGGACCAAAGATCGGCTTATCGCCTGCCATAGCGGCAGTCGCCAAAAAACAAAATAGAGCGATTGCCGCAAGCTGGTGCAGTCTTTTCATTGTCACTCCTGCGTTCATAGCGAAGTCTGCCTCAATAGGCGTTCAAATCCCGGGAACGATGTATCGACCCACTCCGCATCGCGGATAACTGTTTCACCACGCGCCGCGAGCCCCGCCACCGCAAGGGACATGGCGATGCGGTGATCGCCGTGGCTTTCGCAAACGGCCCCCTCCAGCGCGTCCCTCCCGGTGATCTCCATGCCGTCGGGATGCTCGGTAACCGTCACTCCCATTTTTCTCAACTCCGCAGCCACAACGGCAATCCGGTCGGATTCTTTCACGCGCAACTCGGCGGCATCCTTGATGACCGACGTGCCCCCCGCATAGGCGGCTGCGACGGCCAGCACGGGGAGTTCGTCGATGGCCCTCGGAATCATGCTTCCTGCGATCCGGACCGAGTTGAGTTTCCGGTGCCGCACACGGATGTCCGCCACCGGTTCGCCTGCATCTTCCCGCTGGTTCGTGAGCGCGATATCGGCTCCCATTGCGGTCAAAATATCGATAATGCCGGTGCGCGTCGGATTCACCCCCACCCTCCTGATCAAAAGGTCCGACCCGGGGACAATGCACGCAGCCACCATGAAAAAAGCGGCGGAGGAAATGTCTGAGGGTATGTCGATCGGGCCCTGCGACCGCAGCGCCTGTCTGCCCCGAAGTGTAACGAGAGTGCCTTTTTCCCTGACCTCAACTCCGAAGAACCGGAGCATGCGTTCCGTATGGTCACGGGATTTCAGCGGCTCGTTCACCGACGTTTCACCGTCGGCATACAAAGCCGCCAGGAGCAGCGCCGATTTTACCTGCGCGCTCGCCACGGGACTCGTAAATGAGATCGGCAGGGTTTTTCCGCCGCTGCCCCTGATCGCGAGAGGGGCCAGTTTCCCGTTCGCACGGCCGTTGATCAGCGCGCCCATCAAGCGAAGCGGCTCAACGATCCTGGCCATAGGCCGCTTCCGGAGAAATTGGTCCCCGGTTAAAACGGAAAAAAATTTCTGTCCTGCCAAAAGCCCCGCAAGCAGCCGTATCCCTGTTCCCGAATTGCCCAGGTCGAGCACGTCCGCGGGTTCACTCAGGCCGTCGAGTCCTTTCCCGTGGACGATGAGCCGGCTCGTACCGATCCCCTCGACCGTTATCCCCATGGCTTGCACGGCTTTTGCCGTGTGCATCGTGTCTTCGCCGGCCAGGAACCCATTAATGATCGTGTTCCCTTCGGCTATGGCGGATAAAATCACGGAACGGTGGGATAGAGACTTATCGCCCGGCAGGCTTATTTCCCCCTTGAGCCCGCGCGACGGCTGTACCCTGAGGTCGGCCATCTATCCCAGCCTCTTTCTCGCGTCGCTCGAAGCCTGGAGGTGCTGCATCAAACGATTTTCGTCTCCCGCGGCAATCTCGCTCTTAAACCGGTTCAAGGAAAAAAGGTAGCGATCGATCATCGAAAGAAGGTTGTCTCGGTTCATCATGCAGATGTCCTTCCACATCTCCGGAGAGCTTGCGGCAATGCGCGTAAAATCTCGAAAACCGGCCCCCGAGAACTGCACATAATCATGCGTACCGGTGCTCAATTCAGCGACGGCGCTCATCATCGCGAACGCGGCGATATGCGGCAGATGGCTCACGGCGGCAAAAATCTCGTCGTGCAGGTCCGCGTCCATGACGACCACCTCCGCGCCTGCCGCGGTCCACATCGCGCGCACGGACTCCAGCGCTTTTTGATCGGTTTTTTCCGTGGGCGAGAGGATACACCTCCGTCCCTGGAACAGCGCTTCCGTGGACTCGGCAACACCCGATTTTTCCCTGCCCGCAATGGGATGGCCGGGGACATAATAGGCGCCTGCCGGAAGGGTCTTTTCGATCATCTTGATGAGAGAACTCTTGACACTCCCCACATCGGTGAGAATCGCGCCTTTTTTCAAATGAGGCCCGATCTCCTGCACGATCTTTTCAAAGGTCCCGGCCGGCGAGGCGAGCACCACAAGGTCAGCGTCTTCAACCGCGTGCGCCGAGCCATTGCCCATGCGGTCGATCACGCCGAGCTTGAGCGCCAGCTCAAGGGTTTCCCGCTTTCTGCCCGCGCCCGTGATGCAGCCGGCAAGGTTTTTTGCTTTCAACACCCTTGCGAGAGAACCGCCGATCAGGCCGACGCCGATGATGGTAACGTTATTGAAAAGAATTGGCATGGATTATTTGGACACGATCCGCAGATTAAATCTCCCTTCCCACCGTTTTTGCGATGGGTTTGGTCTCGTCTATCAATTGCTTGAAGTCTTGGGTTTGAGCGACTGTTCTATTGTTTAACGACCTTCTCCAGCTCTTCCACAAACCGTTTATTCTCTTCCGGCAGGCCGATGGTGACCCGGAGTCTGTTCCCGCTCATTGGACGGATGATCACGCCCTGTTTGAGAAGCGCTGTGTACAACTCCTTGCCGTCCTGGGCGGTCTCGAAGAGGATGAAGTTCGTTTCCGTCGGAATGTAGGTAACGCCGAGCCGCTGGAACGAGTGGTAGAGAAACTGTTTGCCTTCGTTGTTTATTGCGATCGACTTCTCAACGTGTTTTCTGTCCGCCAGCGCGGCCACGGCCCCGATCTGGGCCAGCGAATTCGTATTAAAAGGCTGGCGCACTTTGTTCATCAGTTCGGCGATCTCAGCCGTCGTGATGCCGTAGCCGATCCGAAGTCCGGCCAGGCCGTAAACCTTCGAGAAGGTCCGGAGCGCAAGCACGTTCTTGCCGTCTTTCAGATATTCCAGGGAATCGGGATACTCCGAATGCGTAACATACTCGAAGTACGCCTCGTCCACTGCCACGATCACCTGATCGGGTACGCGGGACATGAAGCGGTCCATCTCCGCCTTGGTGTTCATCGTGCCCGTCGGGTTGTTCGGGTTCGCGATAAAGACAATCTTCGTATTCGGCGTGATGCGCTCGGCCATTGCATCGAGGTCGTGCCGCATATCCTTGCAGGGGACTATGACGTTTACGCCTCCCGCCGCCTGCGCCACCATCCTGTACACGACGAAGGAAGGATCAGCTGAAATAATCTCGTTCCCCGGCTGGACAAAGGTGCGGACCACCAGCTCGATCAGCTCATTCGAGCCGTTTCCCAGGATGATCCGGTTGAGGTCCACGCCGTATTTTTTCGCCAGGGCCTGGGAGAGATAAAAACCGCTGCCGTCGGGATACCGGTTCAGTCCATCGACGGCCTTCTTGACTGCCGCCAGCGCCTTGGGAGAGGGGCCAAGCGAGTTTTCATTCGAGGCGAGTTTGATGCTGCCGCTGATGCCCAGTTCGCGTTCGAGTTCCTCTATCGGCTTGCCCGG
>JBGPHF010000021.1:0-11638 GCA_041484215.1 Nitrospirota bacterium | reverse complement strand
ATCGTGTCAGGGAGGTAATACTCTCCCTGGGCATTATTTTTACCCAGTCCATCGAGGGCCGAGAGGAGAAACTTTTTTTCGAAGCAGTAGATTCCGGCATTCACTTCCCTGATCTTCTTTTGCGAAGTGGTTGCGTCTTTTTCCTCGACGATCTTCATCACTCCCGTCCGCGAACGCACAACCCTTCCGTAACCGAAGGGGTCTTCCACTCTGGCGGTGATGAGCGTGACCGCCGCGCGTGACTTTTGGTGGAGTTCGATAGCGGCCTTGAGCCTCTCCGGAGTGAGCAGCGGGGTGTCGGCGCAGAGGATCATGACCGGACCTGCGGCGGCCGCGATCGCCTCCTTGGCCTGTCGCACGGCATGACCGGTGCCGAGCTGCTCTTCCTGAAAAACGAACTCCGGCTTATACTCCTCGGCTGCTTTTCTTACGTTGTCCGCCTGGTGACCAAGGACAAGAACGATCCTGGAAGGTTCAAGGGACGCGGAGGTGTTCAAAACATGTTGGACCAGCAAACGGCCGGCAAGCGGGTGAAGGGCCTTGGCGAGCCCGGACTTCATGCGCGTGCCCAAGCCCGCCGCGAGAATAACTACAGTCGGCTTCACGTGCTGGCCTCCGTACCGTGATGTTTCAGCTTGTTGACCTCGCTCTCCGAAATCGGCACCAACCCGAGGGAAATAATAAACTTCATGCCCTGTTCGACGGTCATATCGAGCTGCTTTACTTCCGCTTCCGGCAAAATGAGGAGGAACCCCGCCGTAGGGTTGGGCGTGGTCGGAACAAAGACCGATATAAATTTTCCGTCCAACCCGACGGCGTGGCCGTGCACCTCGCCGGTCATGAACCCCACGCTGTAACAACCCTTGCGGGGATACTCCACCAAAGCCACGCCGTGAAAATTGTGCTTGATGGAAAAGGTTTCCATGATCTGCTTTACCGTGAAATACACACCGCGCACAAGGGGGACCTTGTGCAGCAGTTCGTCGCTCCATCGGACTATCCTGCCCCCCATATAATTGGCGAACAAAACACCGACGAGCAGTACGGAGAGCACCAACGTGATGATACCCAGTCCGGGAATCCGGTGTCCGAGGAAATGAGCGGGGACGTCAGCGAGGATGCCGTCGATGACGCCCAGGAGCGCGGTCAGAACAGAGTACGTAGCCCACACCGGCAGGATGACGAACAGGCCGGTAAGGAAATATTTCTTGAAGAAATCCCTGATTTTTTTCACGTTTACAATATTACTGATTTTGCATCGACGTTGCAAGCTTTTTTTCCGGAGGACAACCGTGGAGGCGGAGAAGGCTATGAACGGATCGCACGACTACCAGGTGTTATAGGCCGAGCCGTCCACGGCCAGGAGCGGGCTGGCGCTGTGCACGTCGAAGACCGCTCCTTCGGAGCCTTCAACAGGCGCCACGACGATCCAGTCCGCGGCGCCGGTAAACGGGTCTTTGGGAAGGTCCCGCAGATAGCTCTTCGACCGGTCCTGGACATTGCTCATGTCCTGAAGCGAGTCGGGGTACTTTCCGTTGTCCGCATAGTATTGATCGATGGCCTCGCGCATCTGGAAAAGGTCCTCCTTGAGCACGGCCTCCCGGGCTTTTACGATAGACTGTTTCAAGCTGGGTTGCGCTATTGTAATAAGAATTCCCATGATAGAAATCACGATCAAGAGTTCGAGCAGCGTGAATCCCCGTTGCGACAAAGTGCGGGTGGACGTGTTTTTTTCGACTTGTTTTCTGACATTCATCATCGGGTTATCCAATAGTTCACCACGTACTGTACTTAGAGCCGTCCAGGGCAAGGGCATCGCTTTTTGAATAAACGTCGAACACGTCGTTCCCGCCCCACTGGGTCGAATCCGCGTCATCCTGGTAGGAACGGAGGCCCCAGTTGTTCGGGCCGTCTCCGGACGTGGACGACATCATCGGGTCTTTCGGTATTCGCCTCAGAAATTTTTTCGTCTTATCGAGCGGACCGCTCAGCTTCAGCGGTTCCGTCAGCATCTCCAGCGACTCGGGATAATTGTCCAAGTCCGATTTACAGTAGTCCGAGGAGAGCTTCTTTTCGATGCAATCCTTATTGAATGCGTCGATGGCCGTTCGCAAAATCCGAAGATCGCTCCTCAATTCCATTTCCTTTACCCGCTTTACCGTCATGCGCGACAACGGCATCGCGGCTGTCGCGAGAATGGAAACGATCGCGATGACGACGATCAATTCAATGAGCGTGATGCCCCGCCGTCCGAAATTTCTCGATCCGCAGTCAGCAAACCGCATGCGTCACCCTACTTCACGATCATCTTGGAGCCCTTGAGGTCAGCCTTGATCTGCTCCCGGCCGGCATTCGTCAGTTTCACGTTTCGAAGCGCGATATCGCTCGAGCCCGCCGATTTTCCCTGGAACACGACCGTACACAGCGCGCCCGCCCCCTCCACGCCACCCACGTCTCCGATTCGGGTCATATAAATATCCACCGTCCCCGCTTTGACGTTGTTCGAGAAGAGAAAGGACGTTTGCTGCCCGTCGCTCTTCAAGAACAGGCCCTCGCTCGCTGACTTGAATTCAACGAGTTTGGGATCGTATCCGAGTGTAACGATGGCGCCGAACAGGTTCTTGACAACGGTCGCGGACAGCTCGAAACGCGCCTCCTGCCCGACCGGCGCCGAGCCTTCCGCTGGTTTTATCTCGATGAGGGCGGTGCCGGAGGGGGAGGGCGACAGGCCGGCTGCCGACTTTCCCTCGCCGCCTTTCCCGGGCTCCCGCTGCGCCAGGGAATCGAGCAGCGCAATTTTGTCGATCGGTTTATCGGACGTTCTGGAACTCTTGCCCGGCTGGACCACGAACAGGGGCTTCGTATCGTACGCCTCCTCGGTCCCGGACCAGAAGTTCTGCACGTCCTTATCCGGGAGTTCCATGTTACGAACGATGTTCGGCGTAATGGACATCAAAATGTCCGTTTTGATCGTTGCGTCCGATGTCGAGGAAAAAAGCTTGCCGAGAAGCGGAAGATCGCCCAGGAACGGTACCTTGATTGTGCTCTTGCGATCTTCGTCCTTGATAAGCCCGCCTATAATCACCGACTCGCCGTCCCGGAGGTTTATTACGGTGTCCGTATTGCGCGTCCCGAACTTGTATGCCTGCTGGCCGCCTCCGAAACTAATGGCGTCTTCGAGACTGCTGACTTCCATTCCCAGTTTGAGCGTCACCGTGTTGTTGAGGTGGACCGTCGGCTCGATGTTCAACTTGATGCCCACGTCTTTATATTCGAATTGAGACGTAACCTGGCCCACGGTCGTGGATTGAGTGGTCGAGGTTTGGACCGGTATTTTTTCGCCGATCAGGAATTTAGCCTGCTTGTTGGTCATGACGCGCACGCGCGGGTTGGCCAGCGTCTGTGCGTCCGAGTCCTGCTTGATCAGGTTCACGATCAGGCTCGGGAGCGTCAGGAAGATGTTCCCCGATTTTATGCGATGAAGATCGGTGAGCGAGATCGTACCGGGAACGGCGGCCACGGTCGTGCCGGTGGTGGCCCCGCCCGCGGTGGTCGGTCCGGTGCCGATCTGCGCGGTGACCTTCCCGGGGTCGAAGTTCCATCCATAGTTGAGGCTGTTGCTTCGGGAAATTTCGAGAATTTCCACGTCGAGAATGACCTCCGCTTCCTTGAGATCGTTCGCGTTGAGGATTTTTTCAACGAGCTTGATCTTCTCCGGCGCGTCGCGAATGGTGATGGAATTCAAGATATCATTGACGTAGACTTTTTTGACGTCCAGCATGGTCCGGATCAGGTTTACCGCTTCCTTCGCTTTTACATTGTTCAGATAAAACGTTTTGACCATCAGGTCCTGGTACTGGTCCAGTTTGGCCTTGTTCTTGGGGATGATGATGATGGTGTCGGCGCTGATCTTCTTCATGAAAAGCTTGTTCGTCGAGAGGAGCAAATTCAACGCGTATTGGAAGGACACGTCCTTCACGAACACGGTCACGGGCTGCGCCTTCACCTCTTCGTCGAAGAGAATATTGATGCCCGACAGCTTGGCGAGCAGCTCGAAGATTTCCTTGATGTTGGTATTTTTGAAGTTCAGCGCGATCGGCTTGTCCGACACGAGCGTAAGTGCGTCGTCCGGTTCCAGCTCGGTCTTCCTTTTCTTCAGTTTGACGAGGGAGTCCTGGAACTTCCCGTTCTCGGGATCGAGTTCCACCGACTGATTTAGTTCGTTGATGGCGTCGCTCAGCCTGCCGAGTTCCTGGAACGTGAGCGCGGCGCGGTAATGGTCTTCCGCCTCCTTCATGTCGAGCACGGACCGAAGCGCGCTTTGAATGGCCGCGTTCGACGGGTTTAAGTACAGTGCTTTCTGCAGCTCGGTGACGGCATCATCGAGCTTGCGTTCTTTCAGAAAGGTACGTGCCTTTTTGTAATGCTGGTTCGCGGCCGTTTCTTCGGCCCGGATCAGGGCGGAGCGATATTCGATGTCCCGCGGTTCCTGCTTGTTGGCCTCCCGGTATTCCTTGACGGCCAAGTCCCAGTCGCCGCGCTGAGCGTCAGTCTCCCCGCGCTGAAACGCGCGGGAACCGGCGCACCCCGCAAGCGACGACAACAGCGCGGCGACGAGGGCCGCCACGACTATGTTTTTCATCATGCTCCTCCTTACTTCGGTTTCTGCTGCAGCGGCGCCTGTTCGCCGCTGCCGGAGAGTTCAACTCGCACCTCTACATGCGTTACGGTATCGAGCAGGATTACAAAGTCCTTGCCCGCTTCCTTGATCCGGTAATTCTTGAGCACCTGATCGCCGCTTTTTACCATGAAGAGTTCGCCGTCCTTGGATAAAAACAGCGTGCTGTCTTTGTCGGTCAGGTAACCCAGAAAACGGAACTTCGACAGGTCTGCGCGTGACGCGTCCGCCGCGATTTCCTCCGGCGTTATCACCGGCGCGGCCAGCGGGGCAACAACCGGGGGCTCCGGGAGCGGTTTCGCCTTGAGCTTGGGCGCCGGATTCTCCATCCGGAAAAGGTCGCGCCCCACGCCGGGAAATTTTCCCCCGCGCAGCGCGAGAAACACCTGTAGGGGATCGGCGGAGGAGGGTTGCTGAATCCCGGTACGCCCCGAAGAAGCGGCGATCGCGCCGCGACTATAGACCAGCGGCACGGTCCTGGGTTTCTCGGAGGTCGCCACCCGGTAGGCAACGAGAACGGCAAGCGCCGCGAGCAGCGAGATCAACAGCCGTTTTTGTTTGTCAGGACTCATCGTGCGCATCAGACTCAATGCTCCCTGATGTACGTCATCAGTTTCATCTGGAGTTTCACCCGGCCCTTGTCCCCATCCAGTTTCACCTCTTGAATACCCACGATCCGGTCCGAGGTCTCCACCTCATAGAGAAACCTCTTGATATCCGCGTACTTGCCCTCCGTGGGAAAAGAGAAGGTCAACAAGGCCAGTTCCTCGGCCCCTCGCGTCGGGATGTCGTAATTAATGGAAGACACCGCAAGGCCCGCGCCCCGCGCCTTCTGGACAAACTCTTTCACCAGAAGCGGCATGTCTTTCTGCGTCGGGATGCCTGCCAGGAGCCCGGCCAGTTCTTTTTTTTGTTTTTGGAACAGGACCGCCTCCACGCGCCGCTTCTTCAGCTCCGCGTACCGGGCTTCAGCCTGGCTGAGCCGTCCAGCGGCGGGGACGATCAGAAAGACGTAGAGAAGCGCATTGGCGCAGAGAAGCGCGGCGCAGAGCAGGAGAGCGCGCTGAAGCTTCCTATTTTCGCCGAGCTGAAGCGTTATCCTGTGTTTGATATGATGCAACCACATTGAATGAGATGCTCCCTTTATCAACGGACTGGTGTTTGAGATAGGGTTCTCGAAAACTGGGTGAACGCTCAAGACCGACCATAAGGCTGCGCAGCGCTTCGGGCGATTGAGCCATGCCGTCGAGCGTTAACATGCCGGTATGGGGGTTATAGTCCAGTTTGTCGAGTGCCACGCCCGTGGGAAACGCAGCCTCGATATCGGAGAGGAGCTTCGTCCACGAAAACCGTCTCGATTCCAGAAGGACGGTCATGGCGGAAAGTTCCTTGACGACCCGCCCGCGCTCGGCCAGAAGCGGGCTGATCCGCGCCTCCGCCTGTTCCGCGTCCCGCATTTTCCCGGCGAGGGAGGCGGCCTCGGCGCGCAGAGTCACCGCATGCACTATGCTGATTGCGAGCGCCGCAGAAAGAAAAATAACGAACGCCACGACACCCATCTGGATGCGCTCGAGAACGCGGTAGTTTTTCACGGCGAAATTGATCGAGATCAAACTTCTCCTCCGGCCCCCAGGGCGGGCGCCATTTCAGGACCGGCGTTCCCCGCTTCCGGGTAGATAGTTGTCGGGGACAGGACCTCGACGGCGAGCGAAGGCATCGCCGCGAGTTCGTCGGCCAGACTCGGGATCACCTGCGACGTCCCGGTAAGGTAGAGATGCTCCACTTCCGTCTCTTTCGTCCGGTCCCGGTGTGTATAGAAATGGAGCGAGTCCTCAAGCTCTTTTATAAGCCGGGCGCTGACTTCAGGACCGCTTCCGCGTTTCAATTCCTTATTCCGGTAAAAGCGAATTCCGCCGTTCTCCGAGATGATTGTGGTAAACGCATCATCCGACACCTGCGCCAAAGCATACCGGTCCGATTTTTTCCGGAGATAGGGAGCGTAGAAGTTCAACGTATGAAACGAGGATAATCCGATGGACCACGGCTCCAGGCCCGCTTCCGAAAGCACGGAGGCATACTGGGCGATAACCGCCTGCTTGGCGAAACAGGCCAGGACGGTATACCCCGCATTCGGCCGGCCCAGGATTTGATAGCGCAGAAAGGATTCCGAAACATCGAAGGCGGCCTTTTCGAGCCGCCAGCGAATGAGCCGTTCACGTTCCGCCGGTTTTCCCGGCAACTGGTCGAACTCCAGGGTCTGAACGCGAAAGATACCATCGGGAAGGCTTAACGCCGCCCGGCGCGATTGAACGGGGAGCAGGGAAGAAAGGACATCTCGGACGATCGAGGCGAACTCGTCCGGGTGGAGGATGTTCAATGAGGAATAAGCAGCGCTCACAACACCCGCCGGAAGGTCCGCCTTGTGCGCGGACAGCAGGACCGTCTTACCGGCGCGGGACGACAACGCCACTAGCCTGAGGGCCGAGGATGAAATCTCGAGCCCCAAAACCGGCTTCCTCGAAAAAAACCGTAACATTCGACTATATTAACAAGGTAAGAGAGGGAAGTCAATCAAAACAGTTCTTAATGGACCGACAGGGTAATAATCGCGCACGCAGGCCTCTCACCAGAGCACATCGACGAGCGTGAAAAGAAAGATCGTTACGCTGATGTATCCGTTCATATTGAAAAAAGCGATATCGAGCTTCGAGAGGTCGTTTTTTTTCACCAGGAGATGTTCGTACAGAATGAGAACGAGGGCAATCAAAACGCCGGCAAGATAATACCGGCCCAGCGGAAGAAGGAACGAAAGCCAGAACAGCGCGGCCAGGGTAGCTCCATGGGCCGTGCGGGAAATCCAGAGCGATTGACTGATGCCGAACCGCTGCGGAATGGAGTGAAGCCCCGCCCTCCGGTCGAACTCCATGTCCTGGAGCGCATAGAGCACGTCGAATCCGAAGAGCCAGAAGAGCACCGCCGCGCCGAGCACAAGCGCAGGAGGGTCGATCCGGCCCGCTACCGCAACCCAGGCGCCGATCGGGGCGAGGCTGATGGCAAGTCCCAGTGCGGCATGGGAGAGGAAGGTAAAGCGTTTGGTGTAGGAGTAAAAAAAAACGATTGCGAGCGCAACCGGCGAGAGGTACAACGAGAGCGGGTTCAGCATGAAGGCCGCGAAAATAAGGACCACCGACGACACGGCGGTAAAAACAACCACCTGCCCGGGCGTCACGAGACCCAGAGGCAGGGCGCGGGTCTTGGTCCTCGGATTGTCTGCGTCGAATTTACGGTCAGCCCAGCGGTTGAATCCCATGGCAGCTGAACGCGCGCCGACCATGGCCACGACTATCCAGAGGATGGTCCTCCCGGCGGGGATGCCGTTCGCCGCAAGGAGCGCCCCCGTGAAAGCGAAGGGCAGTGCGAAAACAGTATGCTCAAACTTGATCATTTCGAGAATGATTTTTATTTTTTTTAGCACGGGCTCTCTCTTCCTGTTACCATTTCACTTTTTGCTTTTATTCTTTATCCCCGCTGTCTTCTTCGAGCATTTGCCGTACTGCCTCATACAATGCCTTTACAAGTCCTTCATAGTCTTTTCCGCCGGGTTGGATCGGCTTTCCGAAGGCGACCTCCAGGTGGACGGGCCGGGGGAATTTCATCCCCGGGGCCAGCATGCGGTAGGCGCCGTGAATCGCAACGGGAACTATCGGGATATTTAACTCCTTGGCGATAATGCCCACGCCTTTTTTGAAATCTTTTATCCTGCCGTCGCGGGAACGGCCCCCTTCCGGGAAAACGCACAGGACTTTTCCCTCCCGAAGCACATAGGCCGAAAGTTGGAGCGCGCCGTAGAGTTTCGTATCCATATCAACCGGGATCACCTGCAGGAGACTCGCTATCCGGGAGGTGAGCGGGCCGCCGAAATAGTCCGCAGTACCGAGGAAGTACATCTGCGAGCCCGCTGCCCGGGAGACAGCGGCCATGACCGCCGGCGCATCGGCAAGGCTTAAATGATTCGGCGCGATGATATAGGGCCCGTGCCCGGGCAGATTTTCAATCCCTCGGACGGAAAGGCGATTGTAAACCGTAAAAAAAAGACGTAGGAGGAACCTCAGGGAGCGCTGACCAAAGGCGCAGAGCTGACCCGGTTCAAGCCTGACCGTTCGCTTGACCTCTTCCGCCGGCTCTCGCGCCAGAATCTCGGCCCACGTGAGCCTCACCCCGTCGCCGGCCTTCACCGGACCGGCGGAAAGCAGCTCCCGAATCTTGAGCACGGCCTCCCGAACGGTGAACAGCCCGGAGCCGAAGGATTCGGGAAGGCTCATGCCGAAGGTCTTTTCTATGCCTACCACCATTTCCACGCGAGCGAGCGAGTCGAGCCCCAGGTCGAGTTCCAGATTGTCATCGGGCACGATATTTTTCTTTGCCGAAAACGGCGCCAGGCACGCCAGAAGCTTCTTCGCCACCGGGTCATCGAACAGGTTCTTATCGATGTCCTGCACCGCTTTTTCCGCCCGCTCCCCGCCTTTCCGGTACAGATCCTTCACGACGCTCCGTTTGAGCTTGCCCAGCCGCGTTACCGGCAGGGAGTCCTGAAAAATTTTAAGCCCCGTGATCCGCTTATACGGAGGCAAGTCCTTGGCAAGGTCTTCAATCTTGAAGGCGATGGTCTGGCGTGAATTCGAGAGGTTCCTCTTCCGGAGATACTCGAAGTCCGGAACCACGGCTGCCTCAAGCCCGCGCTCGCCCTCGATAAGGCATATTTCTTTTATTTCAAGGATCTGTTTGTAAAACTTCTCGAGTTCCTCGGGAAATATCTTCTTTCCCGTGGGAAGCACGATCATCTCTTTGGACCGGCCCGTGATGAAAAAGTAGCCGTCCCTATCCCGGTAGCCGAGGTCGCCGGTGTAAAACCAGCCGTTGCGCAGCACTTCGGAGGTCTCCTTCGGCTTCTGATAATAGCCGAGCATCACGTTCGGTCCGCGCACGGCAATCTCTCCCTGCCCGTTCTCGTCGGGGTTCGCGATTAATACCTCCACGCCGGGGATGGGAATGCCGATCGAACCCGGCTTCTGCCGGGCGAGAGGATTGAAGGTGGAAACGGGCGAGGTCTCGGTAAGACCGTAGCCTTCGATCATCGTGAACCCGAGACGGGTCATGTCCGAATACACGTCCGGATCGAGCCGCGCGCCGCCGCTTGCCAGGAGCCGCAATGCGGTCCCGAACGCGACATGCACTTTCTTGAACACGACTTTCCCGATGTTCAAGCGCACGGTTTTCCTGAGCAGGCCATTCAGCGCGAGCAGCAGCCGCACGAGCAGCCGCGCTACGGCAGGCTTTTTGCCGATCTCATCAAAGATTGCCCTGCGCAGTCCCGCGAACAGCTGCGGCACGCCGAGCATGACGCTGACCGCTGTTTCCCGCATGCAGGCGGTTATATCGGGCCCCTTGAGGCTGTTCAGGAGCGTGACCGTGGCGCCCAAGGACAGCGCCACGTGAATACAGGCAATCGCCGGATAGCTGTGATGCAGCGGAAGAATGCAGAGCAGATTGTCCTCGGACTTCAGGATGCCGATCTGGATGACGCTTGCAACATTCGAGACGAGATTGCCGTGAGACAGCATGACTCCTTTGGGATCGCCTGTGGTCCCCGACGTGTAGAGAAGGGCCGCCGGGTCATCGGCCCCGGGCGAAGGAGGGAACGCACTGCCGGGATGGGCCGCGAGCATATCGTCAAAAAGCAGGCCCTCACCCGGATCGAAGGCAACAAGAGTCAGTGAGAGGTCTTGAGGGATCTTCGGCCTGCAAGTCGAAGACACGAAAACCGCCCTGGCACCCGAGCTCTTTAAGAGAACCTGCACTTCCTTGTCCGTAAGCTGCGCGTCGAGCGGCACGATCACGGCGCCGAGGGAGACTGTTGCGAGATAGGCGAAAATCCACTCCGGCCTGTTCTCGGACAACAGGGCGAGGCGGTCACCTTTGACGATCCCCTGCCCGGCAAGAGCTCCGGCGGCTGAGGCAATCCCCCGCGCCAGTTCGCCGTACGTATACCGGCGGTACTCTTCGCCTACCTTCATCTGGATGGCGGTCTTTTCGGGGTGGCGGGATGCGGCCTCGTTCTGTCTGGTCAGGATCATGTCGTCCTCGCACGGGCTGTTATGAAGGTGTGCGCCGAGGGGAGCAGAATATAATGGCCCCGAAGCGATGTCAATCGAGAATTAAACACGCTGGAATTTCTGTAAGGGATCAGCGCTCTTGTACCATCGTCAGTCTTTTGTCGCTTTATGAATATCCCGGTCTGCTTTCTTCACGGTCTTCTTGGCGTTTTTATCGATCTTCTTCGCCGTTTTTTTGGCGTTCTTATCGATTGCCTTGGCGACTTTCTTCGCTCCTTGGTGGATTTCCTTGAAGCCTTCCTTCGCCGATTTTTCATCGTCAGCAAAGACCCCCGTGGAGGAAAGCAGCAACAACGCCAGAATAAAAACCATCTCTCTCATTTCCGACTCCCTGCCTCGCGGCAACAAAGCTTCTTTCTGAATTAACAATACCTAGATATGAAAGAATTGTCAATAATCAAGCGGCCCCCTGATCGCAAAAATCGCACCTCTCTTGACTATTGCTTTCTTTTTGCATACACTAGAAAAAACTCGATCCTTCAGGAGGTTTCATTCCCATGCCCAAACTCCCCCCTCAGTACACGAGCATTCAAAAACGCTACAAAGGATTCATGAAGGCCGTTGAAAATCTCGGCAAAGCAACGAAGGCCGCGGGTCCGCTCAGCGAGAAGACGGCGAGGCTCATCCAGCTCGCGGCGGCGGCTACCGTGCGGTCCGAGGGCTCGGTACACTCCCACACGCGGCGGGCCATCGAGGCCGGCGCCAAGCCTGACGAGATTCGCCATGCCGTGATTCTTCTCACCAGCACCATCGGGTTCCCGAGCGTCTCCGCGGCCCTTTCCTGGGT
>JBGPHF010000020.1:0-11718 GCA_041484215.1 Nitrospirota bacterium | reverse complement strand
CGCTTGGTCCGGCTGCCTCACAGATTGCGATCAAGCAACTTGGGACGAACGGCGGCGGGTTCTTCAACGTTAACTCGGCTCATCCCTTGGAAAACCCGACCGCGTTTTCCAATTTTCTTGAAATGCTTGCGATCCTGCTGATACCCGCGGCGCTCTGTATCACCTTCGGCAGGATGGTGGGAGACACGCGACAGGGCTGGGCGCTGCTTTCCGCTATGGTCCTGGTTCTTGTTCCGTTGACGATTTTATGCAGCTGGAGCGAACAGGCAGGCAACCCGCGTCTTACTCCGCTGGGCGTCGATCAGACCGCGAGTGATCTTCAACCCGGCGGGAATATGGAAGGAAAAGAGGCGCGCTTCGGCATTGTGAACTCCACTATCTGGGCCACGGCAACCACGGCGGCCTCGAACGGTTCGGTCAATTCCATGCATGACTCCTTCACGCCCATGGGCGGTCTCTATCCGCTGGCTCTGATCCAATTGGGAGAGGTCATCTTCGGAGGAGTCGGCTCCGGGCTCTATGGCATGCTGATCATGGCCATTATTACCGTTTTCATCGCCGGACTCATGGTCGGACGCACGCCGGAATATTTGGGCAAGAAAATCGAGATGTTCGAAATGAAGATGGCCTCGGTCGCGGTGCTGGCTGTGAATGCGTTGGTCAAGATCGGCACGGCTATCGGAGTTTCGACAACAGCGGGAGTCTCGGGAGTCGCCAACCCCGGTCCGCACGGATTTTCCGAGATTCTCTACGCCTTCTCGTCCGCGGCGAACAACAACGGCAGCGCGTTTGCCGGCCTCTCCGCCAACACGGTCTTCTATAATACGGCCCTCGGCATCTCCATGTTCATCGGCCGGTTCTGGGTGATCATCCCGGTGCTTGCCATTGCCGGTTCGCTTGCGAAGAAGAAGCAGGTTCCCGCCGGATTGGGAACGCTGCCGACCCATACGCCCTTGTTCGTGGCGCTTTTGATCGGGGTCATATTGATTGTCGGAGCGTTGACGTTCATGCCGGCCTGGGCCTTGGGGCCGATTGCGGAACAGTTGATGGCAGTGAGATAAATATTAAAACATTCACCACAGAGTACGCAGAGTAAAAACGAAGAGATATTTTAAAGAAATAATATCTCTGTGGCCTCTGTGGTTAAAGGAGTTACCGATGAGCAGTAAATCAAAAAAACGATCACTTTTTGAACCAACGATCGTAAAAAAAGCCTTATGGGATTCGTTCAGAAAGTTGAATCCGGTACACCAGATCAAGAACCCTGTCATGTTTGTCGTGGAGGTCGGCAGTGTCTTGACAACGCTTCTGTTTTTCCACGCAATCCTGACGGGAAAAGGCGAGGCGTCTCCTTCCTTCATTCTCCAGATATCCGTCTGGCTCTGGATAACGGTGCTCTTCGCCAATTTTGCCGAGTCCATGGCTGAAGGCCGTGGCAAGGCCCAGGCCGAATCCCTCCGCCAGACGCGGCGCGAGGTATCGGCCAAGCGGCTTGCGAAGCCATCGCCTGATGCGGATGTCACGTTGATCGCCTCGTCACAGCTTAAAAAAGGCGATGTCGTTCTCGTGGAGGCGGGCGATACCATCCCCATGGATGGTGAAATCATCGAGGGTGTGGCCTCGGTCAATGAAAGCGCAGTGACCGGAGAAAGCGCGCCGGTGATCCGCGAAAGCGGCGGAGACCGGAGCGCGGTCACGGGCGGGACTACGGTTTTGTCCGACTGGCTGGTGGTGCGGATCACGACCAGTCCGGGAGAGACGTTCCTCGACCGCATGATCAGCATGGTGGAAGGCGCAAAGCGCCAGAAGACGCCGAACGAGATCGCTCTCGATATTCTGCTCGCGGGTATGACGATCATCTTCCTGCTGGTGTGCGTGACCCTGCTTCCCTATTCGATCTTCAGCGTGAAGGCCGCTGGTCATGGGACGCCGGTCACGATCACCGTACTCGTGGCGCTATTGGTATGTCTCATCCCGACCACCATCGGCGGATTGCTTTCAGCCATCGGGATTGCCGGCATGGACCGCATGATCCAGGCAAATGTGATCGCCATGTCGGGCCGGGCCGTGGAAGCGGCCGGGGATGTTGATGTTCTCTTGCTCGATAAAACCGGCACTATCACGCTCGGGAACCGGCAGGCCACGGAGTTTATTCCAGCACCGGGAGTGCATGTAGGAGCGCTCGCCGACGCGGCACAGCTCGCCTCACTGGCGGATGAAACTCCCGAAGGAAGAAGCATCGTCGTTCTTGCAAAGGAAAAATATGAGCTCCGGGCGAGAGACATTCACAGTATCGGCGCGGAGTTTGTCCCTTTCACGGCCCAGACTCGCATGAGCGGAGTAAATCTCGACAAAAGAGAAATTCGTAAAGGCGCGGCGGATTCAGTTGAAAAGTATGTCCAAAAAATGGGTGGGACGTTCCCTCCCGATGTCCGCTTGATCGTGGACGATATTGCCAAAAAAGGCGCAACACCTCTCGTGGTTGCCGAGGGGAATAAAGTGCTCGGCGTCATTCGCTTGAACGATATCGTCAAGGGGGGAATCAAGGAGCGGTTTGCCGAGATGCGCAGGATGGGCATTAAAACAATCATGATCACCGGCGATAACGCGCTTACCGCGGCAGCGGTCGCCGCCGAGGCCGGGGTGGACGATTTTCTCGCAGAGGCAACGCCCGAGGCCAAGCTTAAACTGATCCGTGAATATCAGAAAGGCGGGAGGCTTGTCGCCATGACCGGCGACGGTACGAACGACGCGCCCGCGCTCGCCCAGGCCGACGTCGCCGTGGCCATGCACACCGGCACCCAGGCTGCAAAGGAAGCAGGCAACCTCGTGGACCTCGATTCAAATCCCACCAAACTCATACAGATTGTCGAGATCGGCAAGCAGCTCTTAATGACCCGCGGAACGCTTACGACGTTCAGCATCGCGAACGACGTGGCGAAATATTTCGCCATTCTGCCTGCCGCGTTCATTTCCATCTACCCGGCGCTCGGGGCGCTGAACGTCATGGGCCTGGCCTCGCCGGAAAGCGCGGTGTTGTCAGCAGTGATCTTTAACGCGCTGATCATCATATTCCTCGTTCCCCTGGCGCTTCGCGGCGTGAAGTACCGGCCGCTCGGCGCGTCGGCGGTCTTACGAAATAACGCCCTGATCTACGGCGTAGGCGGCTTGATCGTGCCGTTCATCGGCATCAAGCTGGTCGACCTGCTGATAACGGCGATGCATATTGTTTAATACGGAGGAAACATGCTCACCCTTATTCGTAACTCGTTTATGTCCTTGTTGCTGTTTACAATACTCACGGGGCTCATTTATCCCCTGGCGGTGACCGGGCTTGCGCAAGCGATTTTCCCAAGCCAGGCGAACGGCAGCATCATCACGAAGAACGGCAAAGCCGTCGGATCCAGGCTGATCGGCCAGCAGTTTAAAGAACCGAAATATTTTTGGGGAAGACTGTCGGCAACGGGCCCCTATCCCTATAATGGCGGTTCTTCGTCCGGATCGAATCTTGGCCCGAACAACCCCGATCTTGTGAAGGCTGTGCAGGCGCGTATAGATACACTCCGCGCTGTCGATCCAGGAAATAACGCGAAGATACCCATTGACCTGGTCGCTGCTTCCGGCAGCGGTCTTGACCCGCATATCAGCCTTGCTGCCGCCGAATATCAGTTACACCGGGTGGCAACGGCCAGAGGACTCGAGGATGCCAAGGTCCGCGACATTGTTGTCGGGAATACCAGGGGCCGCTGGCTTGGCGTGATCGGCGAGCCTGTGGTCAATGTTCTGGAGCTGAACCTCGCGCTCGACGCGCGGAAATAACCGTGGAGAATAGATTATGAAAAAGACTGGAAAGTTTATTATGGTTTTATTAATCTCTTGCATGGGGTTGTCACAGCTCGTAAACGCCGCCTCCTGGTCCCCCCTTCCCGAGGAGCGTGATGAGAAAGCTGCAAGGGGAATCATGGAAAAGGGTGCTCTTGTGTGCCTGTTCCAGAGCGGCACCGCGGACGTAAAAAAAGAAATGCGTGTTAACGACATTATTCCTGCCTACCGGGAGAGTAGGCCCCATGAATTCAAGGAAGTAGGGAAAATCAAGGTGCTTTCTTATGTAGGAGAATATTATTTGAAAGGCGAGGTTGTCGAAGGCGAACTGAAAGCCGGCGACATGGTAAAAAAGGGCGGTGCTGCGGGCCTCATCATTTCACCAGACGACAAGTGTCGCTAGTCCAATCTGCAACTGGCTGTCTCTGATTTGTGGTCAACCTTTATAAAAACATTTACACCCACGAGAAAAAATGCGACAATGCACGTTGTGATTATATCAGGGAGTAGTGATGGAAGAACGAAGGCCTGATCCAGACCAGCTTCTCCAACGTGCCCGCGACGAGGATGAACGCAAACGTGAGGGGCAGCTGAAGATATTCTTCGGCGCTGCACCCGGTGTCGGTAAAACGTATGCCATGCTCGAGGCCGCGCGCCAAAAAAAACGCCAGGGCGTGGAAATCGTGGTCGGTCTTGTCGAGACCCATGGCCGGAAGGAGACCGAGGCGCTCCTCGAAGGGTTGGAAATAATTCCCCGCCGAAACGTTGAATATCGCGGCACCGCCTTAAAAGAATTCGATCTCGACATGGCGCTTAGGCGCACCCCCCCGATCATTCTTGTCGATGAGCTCGCGCACACCAATGCCCCCGGCTCCCGCCACAAGAAGCGCTGGCAGGATATTTACGAGTTGCTCGGCGCTGGAATATCCGTATATACGACCGTGAATGTGCAACACTTGGAGAGCCTGAACGACGTCGTCGCCCAGATAACGCAGATCAGCGTGCGCGAGACGATCCCCGATTTTCTGCTCGAACGCGCTGATGAGATCGAGCTCATCGATCTGCCTCCTGACGACCTGCTCCAGCGCATGAAAGAGGGCAAGGTCTATCTGCCCGAGCAGGCCGCTGCGGCCATCAAGAACTTCTTCCGCAAAGGGAACCTGATCGCGCTCCGCGAGCTTGCGCTCCGCCGCACCGCGGACCGCGTTGACGAACAGATGCAGGACTACCGGCAAGACAAGGGGATCAGCGATATCTGGCCGGCAGGCGAAAGGATCATGGTCTGCATTGGTTCGAATCCCCGCTCGATCCGGCTTATCCATGCGGCGCGGAGACTGGCGGCGGTCCTGCGTACTGAATGGATCGCCGTGCATGTCGAGGCCCCTTCCCAGGTGCATCCTTCCGAGCAGGACCTCCGGCAGCTTGCCGACCACATGCGGCTTGCGGAAAGTCTGGGCGCCGAAGCGGTGACGCTCTCCGGCCAGAAGATGAGCGAAGAGATCATCACCTATGCGCGCAGCCGGAATGTCAGCAAGATTATCATCGGCAAGCCGACCCATGCCCGCTGGAAGGACAAACTATTCGGTTCGCCGCTGGACGAAATCGTTCGCGGCAGCGGCGATATCGATGTCTACGTCATATCCGGCGATATTGCCGAACCCCATGCACATGCGGGCTCATCTTCGCGTCCCCGTTCCTGGCGCAAACGTGAGTTTGCCTGGAGCATCTTCACCGTGGCGGGCTGCACCGGCATTGCCAGGATCATGTTCCCCTATTTTGAACGACTGGATGTAGCCATGATCTACCTGCTCGGGGTCGTGCTCATATCGAGCAGAACCAGCAAATGGCCGGCCCTGTTTACCACGATCATGAGCGTGGCCGCATTTGATTTCTTTTTTGTCCCACCTTTTTATACGTTCGCGGTCAGCGACGCACGCTACTTTATTACCTTTCTCGTCATGTTCCTGGTTTCTTTCGTCATCAGCAGGCTCACGCTCCGGGTGCGACAGCAGGCTGAGGCCGCACGGTTTCGCGAACGCAGGACCGCTGCCTTGTACAGCATGAGCCGCGAACTCGTTCGCGAGCGCAGCACGGAGCGCCTGAGCGAGATCGCGATACGGCATATGAGCGAGATATTCGGCAGTCAGGTTGCAATGCTGGTTGCGGACGAAGGCGGCCGTCTGGTTCAAACAGGCAAAGGCGACGCCGTTTTCACGCTGGATCAGCAGGAACTGAGCGTTGCCCAGTGGGTTTTCGAGCATAGGCAGGCGGCGGGTCTGGGTACGGACACCCTGCCGGGAGCGAAAGCAATATACCTTCCGCTCGTCGCCTCATCCGGTGCGGTCGGTGTTGCCGGCGTTCTGCCGAAGAACGTGGGCGACGGTTTCGAACCTGAACAATTCCACTATCTCGAGGCCTTCGCAAACCAGACGGCCATCGCGATCGAACGCTCTTTCCTGGGCGCGGCTGCGCAGCGCGCGCTGCTCAAGGCCGAGACGGAAAGCCTTCGGAACACGCTGCTCAGTTCCATCTCGCATGACCTGCGCACGCCGCTCGCCGCGATCACCGGAGCCGCGACGACGCTCCTCGAGAATGATGCAGCCATCGACACGGTCGGTCGGCTCGATCTGCTCCAGACGGTCCGTGAAGAGGCCGACCACCTGAACAGGATCATAAAAAACGTACTCGATATGACGCGGCTGGAATCAGGGGCCATCCAGGTAAACAAGGAATGGCAGGCACTGGAAGAGGTTATCGGCGCGGCGGTCAACCGACTCGGGGACCGCCTCAACGATCACCCGTTGACCGTGAAACTGCCGGGGAATCTTCCGCTCATTCCCTTTGACAGCCTGCTTATGGAGCAGGTGCTCGTGAATCTGTTCGACAATGCAATCAAGTATACGCCCACGGGCACGCCGCTTGAGTTGTCCGCATCGGAATCGTTCTACACCGTGACCGTCGAGTTGGCGGACCGCGGGCCCGGCATACCTTCCGGGGAAGAAGAGCATATTTTCGACAAATTCGTGCGCGGACGCGGAACAGGCGGCGGTGTCGGTTTAGGACTTGCTATTTGCCGCACTATCATTGCCGCCCATGGAGGTAAAATATGGGTGGAGAATCGAGCGGGCGGAGGTGCGGTGTTTCGATTCACGTTATCAACGGCAGGATTGCCGCCCGCGCAGCAAAAGGAAGAAGAGGAAATAACCGGGCTTTAAACGGTTTGAGTGTTGTCCTATGCCTGAAGACAAAGAACTCATACTCCTGATCGAGGACGAGCCGCAGATGCGGCGTTTCTTGCGCATCACGCTCCAAACCCAGGGCTATCGCCTGGTGGAAGCGGCTACCGCCCAGGAAGGTTTGATGCAGGCGACGACGCGCAACCCCGATATCGTGCTGCTCGATCTCGGCCTGCCAGATATGGACGGGCTGGAAGTAACGAAGAGATTGCGCGAATGGGCACAGACGCCGATTATCGTCATTTCCGCGCGGGAACAGGAGCAAGACAAGGTCAAAGCGCTGGATGCGGGCGCTGACGACTATCTCACGAAACCATTCAACGCAGGCGAGCTCCTGGCGAGGATCCGGGTCGCATTACGGCACGCGGCAAGGCAAATAACAGAGCAGAACGAACCGGTTTTTACTCTCCGGAATCTACGGGTGGATTTGGCGCTGCGGCAGGTATTTGTAGACGACAAGGAAGTGCACTTTACTCCCATTGAATATAAGCTTCTGATGGTGCTGGTCCGGCATGCAGGCAAGGTCATTACGCACAGCCAACTTCTCAAGGAAGTCTGGGGGCCTGCCCACGTCAACGAAGTGCAATACCTGCGCGTGTACATGACGCAGCTCAGACATAAACTTGAAAATGATCCTGCCCGTCCCCGTTTTCTCATAAACGAGCCGGGGATTGGCTACCGGCTCAAATACGATCCGGAAGGATGACGAGCAGTTCAACCTGCTCATGTTTTAACCAGTTGTCTAAAAATGCACCATCGGGGCGGTTTTTCCACAGCTTCGGGACGCGCCATCATGGCCTGCTCTTTCTGTAAAAACAAGGTGAT
Source organism: Nitrospirota bacterium (assembly GCA_041484215.1). Classification (GTDB taxonomy): domain Bacteria; phylum Nitrospirota; class UBA9217; order UBA9217; family UBA9217; genus JBGPHF01. The sequence continues at coordinate 3,835 of JBGPHF010000020.1, read as the reverse complement.
GCCGTGTGAGTTGTTCTTGTCCTTGCAATGGTATATACCTTGCTTTATAATTACGCTCATTGCAGCATAAAAGAGATACAGCCGGAAATCCGGCGGTGAATGTCAGCAGGAGTATGAATTTCATGGACCAGCCCGGTAAGTCGTCCTTGCTACGGAAAATAAAGACCCTGATCATCGGCGGCAAGCATAATATCGAAGACACGTCGATTTTCCACAAGCTCGCCTTGATCGCGTTCTTTGCCTGGGTCGGACTCGGGGCCGATGGGCTTTCGTCGTCCTGCTACGGTCCCGAGGAAGCGTTTCTCGCCTTCAAGGGACACGTCTATCTCAGCGTTTTCGTCGCGCTCATGTCCGGCATCACCGTATTCATCATTGCGGCGAGTTATTCGCAGATCATCGAGCTTTTCCCCGCGGGAGGAGGAGGCTATCTCGTCGCGAGCAAGCTGCTCTCGCCGACAGTCGGCATGATCTCCGGCTCCGCGCTCCTGATCGACTATGTTCTCACCATCACGATCTCGGTTGCAAGCGGCGCGGACGCGATGTTCAGCTTTCTTCCGGCCGCCTGGCTGCCGTACAAACTCACGTTCTCGCTCGTCGGCGTGCTGCTTCTTACGGTCATGAATATGCGTGGGGTCAAGGAATCGGTCCTCCCTCTCGTACCCATATTCCTTACCTTCGTGATCACGCATGCGTTCATCATCGGTTATGCCGTGATCGCGAACCTGGGCAGCTTCGGCGAAATCGCCGCCGCGACCAAAGTTGACGTGCTGAAGACGCAGGCGGAACTCGGATTCGGAGGAATGCTGCTGCTCATCCTGCGCGCGTACAGCATGGGCGCGGGCACGTACACGGGGATAGAGGCGGTCAGCAACGGCCTCCCCATTCTGCGGGAACCCAAGGTCAGGACCGGCAAGCGCACCATGCGCTATATGGCGATATCCCTTGCCGTCACCGTGATGGGCCTGATGCTCGCTTACCTCCTGTATCGCGTCGTGCCGCAGTCCGGGAAAACCTTGAATGCTGTTTTATTCGAGACCATGACAAAGGGCTGGGGAAGATCAGGCACGATTTTCGTTCTCGTTACGCTCCTCTCGGAAGCGGCGCTCCTGTTCATCGCGGCCCAGGCCGGTTTCCTGGACGGGCCGCGCGTGCTTTCGAACATGGCGCTGGACCGCTGGTTTCCGACCAAGTTCAGCATGCTCTCAGACCGGCTCGTGACCCAGAAAGGCATCCTGCTGATGGGCGGGGCCGCGCTCGCGACCATGGTCCTGACCAACGGCTCGGTCACCTACCTCGTTGTTTTGTACAGCATCAACGTGTTCATCACCTTCTTTCTGTCGCAGCTCGGCATGGTTCGCCACTGGTGGCAGGTGCGCGGTGAGGACCACTGGAAGAAAAAACTCTTTATCAACGGCGTGGGCATGACGCTTACGTTCTTCATCCTGTGCACCGTAACGGTGATAAAATTCCACGATGGCGGCTGGATCACGATCCTGCTCACCGGCACGCTCGTCGGGATAGCGCTGCTGACGAAACGTCACTACAAGAATACGTTCAAACTTTTACACAGGCTTGACGAGCTCGTAAAGGTCGCGGAGTCTTCCTGTCCCGCGTTTCCCGGCGAACAGGGGACCGAAAAGGAACTGAAAGTGAAATACGATCCGCAGGACAAGACCGCGGTCCTGCTCGTGAACGGCTTCAACGGCCTCGGGCTCCACACGCTCTTCAGCATCATCCGTTTGTTCGGGGGAACGTTCAAAAACTTCGTGTTTATCCAGGTGGGGATCGTAGACGCCGGAAATTTCAAAGGCGCCGAAGAGATGTCCCGCATGAGGGTCGAGGTGCGAAAGGAACTGGACCGTTACGTGCATTACATGCGCTGCCACGGATATTATGCAGCCGGGTATTCCTCATTCGGCACGGACGTCGTTGACGAAATCGATCACCTCATGCCCCAGATCCTGGAACGGTTTCCCAATGCGATTCTTTTTGGAGGCCAGCTGGTGTTTCCCAAAACCACTTTTCTGTCCGGAGTTTTTCACAACTATACGATCTTCGCGGTCCAGAGAAGGTTTTACAATCAGGGGACCCCGGTGGTCGTTCTGCCTATACGGGTGTAAGGCCCCGGTGGGGCCCCGCCGCGCTTATTTTTCACGTCCCGCCCCCTCCTTTTTCATTGACCCCCTTGTGCCCGTTGGTTTAGAATTAAAGCGTTATGCCTCGCGTCAATCTCCATGCTAAATTTCTTATCCTGATCCTCGGCGGGCTTGTCGTTTTGCTCGGAACGCTGTCAATCGCTCTCGTGCAGAGAGAAGAAGGCATCCTTGCGCGAAAAGCCGACGAAAAGCAGCACGTTCTCGCCTTCACGATTTTGTCGGACCTGAAACAGAGCATGCTGACGGGCGCGCCGCGCAGCACCCTTGAGCTGATGGACAGCATCCGCGGGACCTACGGTCTCGTAAGGCTGCAGGTCGTGAGAGGCGACGGGAGCCCCGCCTTCGGCATCACGGGCGGCCGGCTCGCTTTGCCACAAATCGACCAGACGTTCAAAACAGGCGAGGAAATTTCTTTTCTGGAAAACGACAAAATCCCTCTCCATACCATCCTGTATCCGCTAAAAAACGAAGGTCAATGCAACAGATGCCACGGTAATCGAAAAAACATCCTCGGCGTACTGCTCGTTTCTCTCTCGCAGGAGGACACGAACAGGGAAATGCAGGAGAGCAAAAAAAATCTGATTTTTTCCCTCGCCGTTCTGATTCTCCTGGTCGGGGGAATGCTCTACGCGGCAATCAGAAAGGTCATCCTGTCGCCTCTTTCCATCCTGCACGACGGCGCCGAACGCATCGGCAGGGGCGAGTTCTCGCACCGCATCAGGCTCTCGACCGACGACGAGATCCAGCATCTCGCGCAAACGTTCAACGCCATGGCCGGCCGGCTCGAAGAGTCCCGCGCGGGGCTCGAACAGAAGGTCGCGGAACGGACAGTGCAGCTTTCCCTTACCATGGCCGAACTCAAGGACAAGGCCGACCGGCTTTATGCCTACAGCCGCGATCTCGCGACCATCTCGCGCCTTTCGACCAAGGTTTTCAACGCGGAGCAGGACATCGAGGAGCTGCTCGATCGGTTCATGCATGCGATTTCCCACGGGTTGGGGTTCGATCGGGCGCTTCTCAGCCTGGTTGATCGCAAGCGGGTCTGGCTGGACGTGAAGCGGGACTCGGGCCTGGGGAAGATGCTCAGCATCGAAAGCCAGTCGCTTGCCGGGACCGGACCGTTCGCCGCGCTGGTGCGGGGAGCGAAGGACCGGTTTATCGACGACGTCACCCGGGACCCGAGCTTTCGCCCGTATCTGCGGGAGGGGACAGCCGAAGAGTGTTCGCTCTATCTCATACCGGTCCTGACCGGAACACGCAACAAAAAATGCTGGCAGGAAAAGAATTGCATCCGGGATACCTGCCCGGCGTACAAGGGAGAGGAGTCCCGCTGCTGGCTCGTTGATAATACGCTTTGCGGCAACGCGCTGATCGAGTCCTACGGAGACAAGCTCGCGTACTGCATGACCTGCGATGTTTTTCCGGTTTTGGGCGTGCTGGTCGTGGCCGCGCCGCAGGGCAAGACGTTCAGGAAGCACGACGTCAGCGTCCTCCGCGTTTTGGCCGCGGAAATGGGCGCCGCGCTCGACAACCACCGTCTCTACGGCGACAACCGGAAGCTGGTCAGAGAGCTCCTGGAATTGCATAAAGTGACCGCGGCGGTGCTGACCGAGCTTTCTCTTGACCGGGCGCTCGAGGCTTTTACCGATTCGGCGCTCAAGTTTTCCGGCCTGGACGCG
>JBGPHF010000019.1:0-11826 GCA_041484215.1 Nitrospirota bacterium | reverse complement strand
TTCCATGCCTGCCAGACCGCCGATCGGCTCGTAACCAGTCTGAACGATATCGCCGTCCGCTGCCACGACCTGCACCATCGCCGTCAGGTAGGGCCGGTCGTCTTCCGTGAGCAAGCCGTTGGAATTCGCGATGAGCACCTGCTGCCGGTTCTCCCGGTAGGTCACCAGGACCTGCCTGATGCGGCGATCGAAATTGCGCGCGACCGCGTCAGCCTGCAACACCATAGCTACCTTATCGGCGGTACTGACCGTATCATAGGATTTTACCCTGGGAACATCGATACGCGGGCCCTTTCGAAGGAGCTGAATATCGGCGTGTCCGGCGCGAACGGCGGCGGCCTGACACACCGCGCCGGCAATGCCGAGCAAGGCTTCAGTCGTCACCTCATTGGTATAGGCGTAAGCGGTCCGCTGGCCGATAATGACCCGCACCCCCGCGCCGCAGTCGACGCCGGAGATAACTTTCTCGACTTTCCCGCCCTCCGCAACTATCGCAAAGGAAGAGCTTCTTTCTATAAACAGGTCCGCGAACTCCCCGCCGCCGCTCAACGCTTTTTTTAAAACGCCTTCATGATCCAGGTCCACGCGCAGCCTCCGCACCCCTCGAAATCGATATTACTGCTTTTGCCTTACTTATTGTCGGCTCGTCAAAACTCGCCGGAGGCCTTATGATACCGTTGCCCATTGAGAAATTCAACTCTTATTACACCGCTATTATTTCCAGGCTTCTTCGTTGAGATTCGCGGGAAATTCATCTCTTTGCAGTTGACAAAACAGTACTTAGGGGCTAATATCTAAACAATACGGAGTTTTTCTCTCCGAAAATAGCCGCGCCCGCTCCTTTTATAGTTTCTCTACAACATTATGGAACCTAAAAAAATACTGATAGCGGACGACAACGAAAACATCCGAGAGGCGCTCACCTATTTACTCGAGGACGAAGGGTATAAACTCTGGCTGGCCAAAGATGGCGCAGAAACACTCAAAATGGTGCGGGAAGTCCGCCCTGACATCCTTTTTCTTGACATCATGATGCCCGAAGTGAACGGCTACGATGTCTGCCGCACAATCAAGGCGGATGCCGCGCTGAAATCCACTTACGTCATCATGTTGACGGCCAAGGGGCAGGTGGCGGAGCAGGAACGCGGCAGGGAAGTCGGGGCTGACGAATACATCGTAAAACCGTTCAGCCCTATGGAAATCCTCACCAAGATTAAAAACATCTTGAAATAAAAAAAATATTTATGTCGACCTCCGCTCAACGGCGATTGGCCGAGCACTTATACCACTCAGGCCTCGCACTTTTCCAAAGAGGTCTTTACACCGAGGCGCTCATCGAACTGCGGCGGGCGGAAGACGCTTTTCGCGTTTGGGACGCACGCGGCCATCCTTTCAGCCACCATATTTCCAACGGCATTTCAGGCCTCGCCAATAGCCTCGCCTTATCCGGGCAGTGTCATCAGGAACTGGGTAATTTCAGGGCGGCACTCACCAGTTATGAAACGAGTTTGATCAACTCAAAATTCGAAAAAAGGAAAGCGTTTCGCGCATTCACGCAAAATCTCTACAAGCAGATGACCGTCTGCTACGAAAAGCTCCTGGAAAGCTCAGGCGACAAGGACCGGGAAGCCGTCGTTCTCGGCCGCGATCCTGAAATCGACATCTCCTTTCGGTTCCCCTACTCGCTTCCTCCGGAAGCGGTCCCCTTTGCCCGGCTCTACGAGATCGCTCCGGACCGTTACTCCCGTTATCGTGACTATTATCAGCGCGTAAAAGAAACGGATCGTGAGATAAGACGATCGACAAGGACGTCGGATGAGTCCACGATGACGAGAATAAGCATTTATGTATGGAGCATACTCGCCGCCATCTGGGTTATTTACGGTCTCATTGTGATTGAAGCGCAATTTCGCAACAAATGACGGAGGATTGAATGGAACACGACGAGCTTAAGAAGCATTCCATGGAACTCATGACCATGCTTGTCCAGGGGACGGTGGCCCTTGATACGATCCAGGGAATCGAACTCGGTTTTTTTGACTGGATCTCCGACAAAAAATCCATCACCTCGCAAGAGCTTGCGGTCCAAATGGGCTACGACATCAGCAAGGTGGAGCGCTGGATGCGGTTCGCGCTGGCCAACGGGTACGTAAGCACTTCGGACGGCGGAGTCATGCTTACGGCCAAGGGTTCGCTCCTGCGACGCGGGACGCCGGCGCCGGACTTACTCGGTCTCCATCACCTGTTCAGCTATTTCACCCGCGCGGTCCAAGCCTCCAAGGAGGCTTACCAGAAAGGCGTCGGACTCGACAGTATTACCCAGGGGAAAATCAGCCGGGATTATATCCCGCGGGTCGCTGCGCAGCTTTCCCGTTCCGCGGCGGATTTCTTCAAATGGTCGGGACTTTCCACGGGCCATACCATCCTCGACCTGGGGTGCGGAGACGGGTCGGTGCTGCGGGAAACCGTAAAAAGCTGCCCGGGAATCAGCGCAACGGGGATCGACATCAACATTCACACGCTGGAACTCGGCAAACGCAAAAATATCGAGGGGGGCCTTCAGGATCAGGTCGATCTCCAGGTCGGCGACGTCACGGACCTGGCGCGCTTCAAGGATGGGGCCTTCGACTGGGTCTATGCCATCAACGTGTTCCATTTTCTGCCGGTCAATAAACGGGAAAAATTTCTTCGCGAAATGATCCGGATTTCCCGGTACGGCATCTTCTTCAACCAACTTATCGTCAACACGCTCCAGACAATTGCCGTCGATGTTCTGCTTTCGACGCTCTTCACGGATTATACGGGGTTTTTCACCGAAGCGGAAGCGAATGAAATCATCAGGAAGACGGACAACAAGCATTACTATTTCCTGCCCATTATCCAGGGCGAATCCCGTCTGGTCGTCATGTATACGTCGAAAAACAGCGCGCCGATCAGCCGTATTCCCGGCCTGAGCGACAACGACAAGTGGAAACTCAGCAATGAGAACGTGAATACGGCAAAGGACCTGCTGACAGCGGAGTCCGCGTCTCTCGGCAAACTGGGGCTCGACGTGAACGCTCTTCGCCAGGCTGCCGTAAAGCTCCTGTTTCCGTAACCTTTCGAACGCTTATGAAGCTAAACGTTTCCACAAAAATCGTCTACAGCGAGCTGGTGATTATTGCGGTCATCTTCCTGACCTGCATCCCCTATATCCTCGTGAGCATGGACTTCAAGCCCATCCAGCTGTTTCACTACCTCAATGTCACCATGATCATCCTGACGCCGCTCGGCATCGCATCCGCGTTCTACTACATCGACCGGTGGGAATGCCGGCCCATCGAAATGCTTACCTTTTACCTCGAACGCCGGCTCGACCCGCCGGAAGATATCATGGCCGCCGCCCGGGTGAGGACGCTCAACCTTCCCCTCGTTCACGCGATAACCGTCCTCATCCGTTATGAGCTGGTGGTGGTGTTGGACTGTCTGTATATGGGGACCGTCGGCGGCCTTCCGCTCAAGGAAAATATTCGCTTGGGCGTTTATGCCGCGGTAAGTCTCTCCATCTTTCCCATTTTTTCATTCTTCCTGACCGAGCGTTTTCTCTACCCCGTCCGGCAGATCCTGGCTGAAAAAACCAGAAATGTCCCCATCGACGAGTCGAAAGTCATTCAGATCAATACGCGGACGCGGCTGCTTTCCATCCTGCTCGCGACCGTGATCGCTCCGCTCCTTGCCCTAGGGGCGCTCGTCTACCACCGGATCGGCACTGACCTTACCGCCCGGTTCGGCGACCTTACCGCTGTCCAGCCGATGATGTCTCAGCTGTTCAGCCTGATCTACCTCGTCACCGTCGTAGCGCTGATGCTGGCCGCGGGAATCGGCATTCTCCTGGCAACGAGCATCTCGAACCCTCTCGGCAACATGGTAAGCGTCATCAGGGAGCTCGAAAAAGGCAACCTGAACGCGCGCACCAATCTTATTTCCAATGACGAAATCGGCGTGCTTTCCGGCAGTTTCGATAAAATGGCCGCTCAGCTGGAAATAAACCGCAGTGAACTCGAAGACTTGAACCGCAACCTCGAATTCCGTGTTGCCGAGAAAACCGAAAATCTAACCCGTGCGTATGAACGGCTGCAGTTTTCCAACCAAAATCTCGCAATCGCCAACCGGGAGCTCGAGGAAGTCAATAAAAAGCTGAAAGAGCTCGACAAGGTAAAGTCGGATTTCATCTCCATAGTCTCCCATGAGCTCCGAACCCCGCTCACCTCCATCAAGGCCTTCGCGGAGCTCATCCTCATGAAGCCGAAAATGCTGACCGAGAAAAGAAATAAGCTGCTGAACATCATCAACAGCGAAACGGACAGGCTGTCGAGGCTTATCAACGACATTTTGGATCTCACGAAGATCGAAGCCGGCAAGTTGAGCTGGCATATCTCGAAGGTGTCCCTCTTGGATATCGTACAAACTTCGATTGCCGGCATCCAGTCCCTCGCCGACAATAAAAGCCTGTTTATCGACATGACGATACCCAAGTCCCTGCCCTCTTTTTACGGGGACCGGGATCGGCTCATCCAGGTGCTTACGAATATTCTCTCGAACTCGATCAAGTTCACACCCCAGGGAGGCAAGATCGAGGTCGGAGCGCGCCATGAGTCTGCTCCAAAGCCACAGATCATCGTCTCGATCATGGACACCGGCGTAGGCATCCCCCCGAACGACCTGGAGCTGATTTTTGAAAAATTTCGCCGTTCCGGGGATGTTCTCACGAATAACATCCAAGGCACGGGGCTCGGTTTGGCGATTACCCGTCAGATCGTGGAATATCACGGCGGTGCCGTCTGGGCCGAGAGCCTCCTGGGGCAGGGCAGCACGTTTACCTTCACGCTCCCGCTCAACAAGGAGTGGAACCTTGAAGGTGACCAGCATTCGATGGCCGCAACAATCTGAAACTGCGAGGGAGGGGTCGCAATGAAAAAAAGCGTTATAAGCTTCGTGCAAACGGCAGCGGTGATTCTGGCGTTGTCAACGACGTGTTTTGCAGCGGGTTTCAGGCTTCCGGACCAGGACTCAGCAGCCATGGGAATGGCCGGCGCGTTCGTGGGTCAGGCGGACAACCCTTCCGCGGCCTGGTATAATCCCGCGGGAATTACCGGGCTCGACGGCTCGGCGCTTTCAGCAGGCGTCATGGCGATCTACCCGGTCCTCAAGCACGAGAACACCAACGGGACGACCGACGTCTCGGAACGGGAAGTCTTTCTGCCTGTCCAGCTCTTCGCAACGAACAAGTTGAATGACAGGGTCTCTCTCGGCCTCGGGCTCACAAGCCCCTTCGGCCTCTCCACCAATTGGCCCGCAACCAGCGCCACGAGCGGGATAGCCACCTTCAGCATGATAAAAACCATAGACCTCAATCCGAACGTCGCCTATCGAATGAGCGATGCTCTTTCCATTGCCGTCGGCGTCGACTATATGCAGTTGCAGGCAACCATGGAAAAAGTGATCGGACCCAGCATGCTCTTCAGGCTACAGGGAGACGGAACCGGCCTCGGCGCCAATGCCGGCATTAAATATAAGGCGAATGAACAACTCAATCTCGGGCTCAGCTACCGCAGTGCAATTACCATCAAGGTGGACGGGAATGCAAATGTAGTTGGACTGCCGTTCACATTCACCAACCCCGCACAGACGGAAATCACCCTTCCCGCTCTTCTCCAGGCCGGAGCCTCCTACAAGGCATCGGACAAGCTGACCGTCAACACCGACCTCGAATATACCTGGTGGTCTACGTATGACAGGCTGGTCATCCAGTCGAATTCCATACTGGCCCTATCCGGAGGGTTGACAAATACCTCTATTGAGGAGAAAGACTGGAAAAACACCTGGACGATTCGTATCGGGGGCCAGTACAAGCTGTCAGACCAGTGGAAACTCCGCGCCGGGTACGTCTACGATCAAAGTCCCGTCCCTTCGAATCGTTTTGATACGCGCGTCCCGGACGCCGACCGGCGAGGGCTTACAATCGGGACCGGCTATACCAGCGGCAATATTACGATCGATACCGCCTATATGTACCTCCACTTTAACAATAGAACCATAACCAACAGCATCGCGGGACAAACAGGCGGTTCGGCCCCAATAACCTCTCTGAACGGCACGTACAAAGGCACGGCCCAAATCCTGGGAGTTACCGTAGCATACAAGTTTTAACCGTATTGACAGTTTCTCACCCGCTTCTCCGAGAGGCGGGTGAGTTTCCTTTTCCTCCTTGACATTCGCCCTCTTTTGGCTGTACAGTAATTCATGCTTCATGTTTTTATTCGCGCGCTGAGACAAAAAGAGCTCCTTACTCCGGTCGTATTCATTCTGTCGCTCATCGTCGTCCTTTCTTTCATCATCATTCTCGGCCAGTTTTTTCATCAATCCCTCCAGGAAGAGATGGCCGCGCAATTCAACAACCAACAATTACTGCTTGCCCGGGAAGTGGCGAGAAATATCGAGAGTTTCATAGACTACGTGTACAAAGCGATTCACGTCATCTCCCGCATTCAGGAGATCGGCGACATCCGCCATAACAGCCGCGTACGATCCGTGGCTGAAAACATCAATTTCGCGATTCAGAATGAAGTCCTCGTGACGATCAAGGTGCTCGACAAACACGGCATCGTGCTCTACGACAGCGCCTTCCCCGGACGGGAGGGAGTAGATCTTTCGAGGACCGATTACTTTAAACAAGCCCGGCTCCTGCCCAGCAACGAAAAGCTCATCACGGAGCTGTTGCCGTCGCACGACCGGGACCCGAATTCGAAACAATTCATCGTGGCGACTCCCATCTATGAACGTCGCAGCCCGTCCCGCATAAACGAGTTCGGCGGCGTTGTGCTTGCAGTGCTCTCGCTGGACGGCATCACGCAAAAATTTCTTTCCCCGATCAAATCCGGCACGCGCGGCTACGCGTGGATGATCGACAGCGACGGGGCACTTCTTTATCACCCCACTCAGCCCGACATGGTAGGAAAGAACCTCTATCAGACCGACAAGACGTGTTTTCAGTGCCATAAGTCGTTCGACATTGAAAAAAGAATGATCGAGGGCAAGACGGAAGCATTTGGGGATTACGTAGCGCCGAGCGGAGAAAACAAACTGGCAGCATTCTATAAATTCCCCATCGCGCGAAAATCCTGGCTCGTCGTGGTTTCCGCTCCCTATTCCGACGTGATCGCCCTCATGCAGAAAAGCCGCCGTTTCTACTCACTGCTTATTCTTTCCCTTTTCATCGCCACGCTGGCGGCCTCGGGCGCCACAATTATCAACTATAAGAAAAAAATCGCAGCCGAGGAAAAAGCCAAGCATCTTGAGAACCGCCGCCGCCTGGAGCGCGAGCTCGAGATTGCGAAAGATTACCTTGAAAACATCGTCGAGAATACCAAAACCAATCTGATGGTGGTCGATAAGGACCTGATTGTGCGGACCGTCAATACAGCCCAGGCTTGGGAACTCGGACGGCCCAAACACGACATCCTCGGCAAACCGCTGTTCGATCTTTTTCCCGATGGCCTCATACCGTATGAGGGAATTCCCCTGAAAGCCCTGCTGGAAAAAACGCTGGCCGGGCGGAGCTTCGAGATCAAAGACTATAAAATTACCGGGTTGCGGGAATCTCCGCTCTATCTGGCGATGAACTTCAGTCCCCTCCTCATCGACGGCGTCATTCCCGGCATCCTCATCACCAACAATAATGTGACGAAGAGAGTGCAGCTTGAGGAGGCGCTCAAACGCTACGCAATCGAGCTTGAAAACAAAGTCGATAAGGGCACGGCTACGGCGAAAAAACTCGAACAGCAAGTCATGCATTCCGAAAAGTTGGCCGCCCTCGGCAAACTCGCGGCGGGGGTCGCCCATGAGATCGGCAACCCGCTCACGTCCATTTCGACCTTCGCCCAACTGCTTCGCGAAATGGCCCAGGACGACTTTACCAAAAACAGTCTCGATATTATCAATAATCATATACAGAGGATCACGGAAATCGTCAGAAGGATGTCCACCTTTTCCCGGGCGGACGCGCTCTCCATAAAGCTCACGCAGATCAATGATGCGTTGAATTCGACACTCGACCTTATGCGTCTCGATAAACGCATGAAAAGCACGATCGAGATAGCCGTGTCCCTGGACCCGGACCTCTCCAAGACCATGATCGATGAAGGGCAGCTGTCCCAGGTGTTCATCAACATAATCCTGAACGCCTTCGATGCCATGCCGGACGGCGGAAAGCTCACGGTGTCCACTCGTCAGGGTTACGACGAGCATGACCGGAAGTCGATCATAATCGAGTTCGCGGATACGGGGATCGGGATCACCAAGCAGGACTTCGCAAAAATATTCGACCCGTTCTATACGACCAAGGAAGCGGGCAAGGGAACCGGCCTCGGTCTCTCTTTGAGCTACAATATCATCAAGCGCTTCAAAGGCGATATCAAAGTGGAGAGTGAAACGGGCGCGCGTACCGTGTTCACCATCATTCTCCCTGTAGAGAAAGAATAAGGAGCATCCCTCATGCAAAAAGCGAATATCCTTGTTGTGGACGATGAAAAAGACATCTGCATGGCACTGAACATCCTTTTGACCAAAGAAGGTTACGCAGTCGCCGAAGCGTATAATGGCGAACAAGCCGTGGAGCGCATCAAAAAAGAGGATTTCGACATCATCATGACCGACATCAAGATGGAGAAGATGGACGGCTTCGGGGTGCTCAGGGAGGCGCAAAAAATGTCACCCGAGACCTCGGTCATCATGATGACGGCGTTCGCCTCGGTCGGGTCCGCGGTCGAAGCAATGCGGGCGGGCGCCGCCGACTATATTACTAAACCCTTCATCAACGATGAAATCAGGTTGACCATCAGACGAATGCTGCAGAGCCGGGACCTGAAGATGGAGAACCTCATCCTTCGGCAAGAGCTCAGCCAGCGTCCGGCGGCCTTTCCGAACATCATCGGCAGCTCGGAGCCGATCCAGAAAGTATTCTCCGTCATGGAAAAAGTGATCCCGAACAAAAGCAATATTTTGATCACCGGTGACAGCGGCACGGGCAAGGGGCTGGTGGCACAGGCAATCCACGAAGCGGGTCCGCGCAAGGACAAGCCGTTCATTTCCATTAATTGCGGCGCGATCCCGGAAAACCTGCTGGAGAGCGAGCTCTTCGGCCACAAGAAAGGCGCATTCACGTCCGCGGTGGACGATAAAAAAGGGCTCGTTACGATGGCCCATGGCGGCACGCTCTTCCTTGACGAGATCAGCGAGCTGCCTTCGGCGCTCCAGGTAAAGCTGCTGCACGTCATCCAGACCAAGGAACTCACTCCCGTCGGCGATACGAGGGTCATCACCGTGGACGTGAGAATCATCGCCGCCACGAACGCCGACCTCATGCTCCGGGTGAAGGAGGGACGCTTCCGGGAGGACCTTTACTACCGCCTGAACGTGATCGAAATCAGGATGCCCGCTCTCCGGGAACGAACCGACGACATTCCCGTGCTCATTAGACATTATCTCGACCTCTTCACAAAAGAGGCAGGGAAAAACATAAAAGACATCGACTACGAGGCCATGCAGGCGCTCCTTGCTTACGACTGGCCGGGAAATATCCGCGAGCTTCGGAATACGATGGAGCGCTCGGTCGTGCTCGCTGACGGCGACCTGATCACGATCCATGACCTGCCGGATAAGTTCAGGACCCTGGACATCGAAGGGGTTTCCACATCATCGCTCCGTCAGGCCCTGGATAGTTTTGAGCGGGAGTACATCAAGCGAAGTCTGATGGAGAACAAGGGGAACAAAGAGGCGGTGGCGGGCAAACTAGGCGTCGATCTCGCGACGTTATACCGGAAATTAAAGAAACTGCGGATAGAATTGGGAAATGGCGCAACCTGACGATTGCGATCGATTGATTTTCGTCTCGTTGCGCGTTCGGCTCTCCGCGGACGGGTCAGGCACTATGGCTGGGCGGGCTTGATATCGGTGACCGAGGAAAGGGGCAGCGTAATCCATTGGAACGACCCCTGAATGTGCACTTCCACGTCGGAGACCTCGATCAATTTCCCCCGGTAGGATACTCCGTTCGCCGTAACCTCCACTTCCGTTCCGAGCATCGACTGAACATCGGGCATGCATCCACCTCCTGATAATAAATTTACTGTTTAGAACCGGATTTTCGGCACTGGAAAATAATACGTATCCTGCTGTTTCAAAGGTTTTAATCCGCAATTATCCGTGTCGAGATCTTTGACGTTGCCAACTACATCTCCAATTTTCCCCATCGTACCTGCCGGTAGCGCCTCACCAAGAGCGCTGTACGGACCAACCAATCCAATATCATGACCGACCACACGGTAACGATGTCGGCTTTTATCACCACAGCCAGGAAAGCCGCAAGAGGAATCCGCACGAACCACATACCGGTGATCGTCGCAAACATGATGAAACCCGTGTCCCCGGCCCCGCGGAGCGTGCCGCCGATCACCATGGTGATGGCAAGCGGAATCTGGGCAAAGGCCACGATCTTCATATAGAGAATACCATATTTTATCACCTCCTGGTCGTTCGTGAAGGTCCGAAGCAAGGCGAAAGGAAAGAAAAAGAAAACGAGGCCCATCGCCGCCATCAGAAGAACAGCCAGTCTATTGGCCTCGTATGCCGAGATCCGCGCGTGCTCCGGCTTGTCCGCGCCCAGGTTTTGGCCGACCATGGTTGCCGCTGCCACGGCGATGCCGTATCCGGGCATGAACGAGAACGCCTCGATGGCAAGCCCGACTTGATGAGCGGCATAAACAGTCGTGCCGTAAAGCAATATTACCTTGGCGAAAACCAGAGAACCGGCGTTCTGAAGCAGCCGGTCGATAAAAATAGGATAGCCGAGTTTGACCGTCATACGGGAATATTTAAAATCAAGATTTTTCTCAATAACAATATATTGCTTGCGGAGAGACCGGATAAGAAGAAACACGGAGCCGAAGCCTTCGGAAATTGCAATCGCTATGGCGGCGCCCTTGACGCCCAGTTTCGGAAAGCCCCAATGACCGTAGATCAAGGGATACGCGACGACGATATGCAGGATATTTACGATCAGAATCGCGGAGAGCGGCGTCTTGGTATCCCCGGTCCCGTGCATGATCCCGGCAAGAACATTAATCGATATCGCAAAAAAAATGAACGTGAATATGATCCGCGTATAATCCGCAAGGATGGTCTGTACCGCGGTATCCGCGCCCAGAATCGACGCCACCCGTCCGCCGAAAGTCAGACCGATTGTCATGATAAGAACGCCTGCACCGACGGCGAGCACCATGGCCTGGAATGCCGCCTTCGCCGCGTCTTCCTTCCTACCCGCTCCCCAGAATTGCGCGACCTGGACCGTGACGCCGACATTGATGCCCCAGGATATGCTCATAACCATGAAAACCATTACCTGTGCTAGGCCCACGGCCGCTATGGACGAGGCGCCGAGGCCCCCGACGAGGAAAATATCCACGATGCCAACGGCGCGCTGGAGCAGACTCGAGAGCACGACGGGAAGCGCAAGCGAAAAAACCTGTTGTCGAATATTTCTATGCATGGAGGTGATAGAGTCAGTTAAGATACAGTACTGCGGGCGTAAGTACGGAAACGCCGCGGGAAGTAACGCGTGCGGAAAACTGAGAGAACTAGAGTTTTCACCTAACAAATTCTCGGGAGCTGTTCCCCCTGAAGCATATCAATGATGCGGGTGCCGCCGATTGCGGTTTCGAGCAGAACCATGCTCGCCGGCGTATCGGAAACTTCTCCTATGACGACAGCATGACGTCCGTGTTCGTGTTT
>JBGPHF010000018.1:0-11946 GCA_041484215.1 Nitrospirota bacterium | reverse complement strand
CGCTTCGGGGAAGAAGCATGCTATACTAAACCCATGGTGTGATGCTTTATTTCCAGCAAGGAGGAAACTGATATGTCCGAGGTATGTTGCAGTCTGAGCGTGGGCGAGAAGGTGCCGGATTTCGAGCTTGCGATGTTCGACCCGGTCAAGTGCGATTTTGGGAATATCTCCTTGAAGAAGCTGAAGGCGGCGAAGAAGTGGACCGTTCTCTTCTATTACCCGGCCGACTTCACGTTCGTCTGAGCGACCGAGTTTGCCGCTCTGGCAGAGCGGTACGATGAGTTCAGGAAGCTCGGGGCGGAAGTGATTGCGGTGAGCAGGGACACCAAGTTCGTGCACCTCGCTTGGCAGAGGCATGAAAAGGCCCTGGAGAAGGTCAGATATCCCATGGCCTCCGATGTTACCGGAGACGTCGCGCGCATGTTCGGCGTGCTCGATGAAGAAGCGGGGCTCACGCTGCGCGGGACGTTCATCATCAGCCCCGACGGCACGCTTTTGAACGCGGAAGTGAATTATTACAATCTCGGCAGGAACATCGACGAAATTCTTCGCAAGGTCCGGGCGAACATATATCTCGCCGCGCATCCTTCAGAGGGTGTTCCGGCCCAGTGGAAGAAGCAGGGAGACGCGACGCTCAAGCCCGGGCCGAAGCTCGTCGGCAGGGTGGCGGAGGCGATGAAGAAGAAATAACGGCATCAGGCTTTCGGTAACATTTAAGCTTTTTGACGGGTATCCGCGAGGCCTTCGGGCCTCTTTTTTTAACAAACGCCCCGTCCTCCCCGAGCGGAGTTTTTTTTTATGAGCCGCTCTTTCCCAACCCTTCGAAAAAACTCTTAAACTCTTTTCGCTCGTCGGTGATCCGGCATTGGGGAATGGACTGCAAGAACCTCTTGCCGTAGTTTTTGGTCATGATGCGTGAGTCGAGCACTGCTACCGTGCCGCGGTCGGTCTTTGTTCTGATCAGCCGGCCGAAGCCTTGGCGGAAGAGCAGCGTGGCCTGCGGGACTTGGTATTCGAAGAAAGGGTTTTTGAGCCGCTCCATCCTGGCTTCGACGATGGGATCGTCGGGCACGGCAAAGGGAAGTTTCGCGATGACCACGCATTGGAGCGCGTCTCCGGGGATGTCGATGCCCTGCCAAAAGGAGGCGGTGCCCAAAAGGACCGCGTTCGGGATAGCTTTGAAACGCTCCACCAGGCGGTAGGCCGGCATTTCTCCCTGGCAAAGGACGCCGAGCCCGGGCAGCTCGCTCCGAAGCTTTTCGGCGCTCTTCTTAAGCTGGCTGTAGCTCGTAAAAAGCACAAGGGTCCGTCCGCGGGTAATGCCGAGCACCGCCTTGAGTTCCTCGTCGAACTTTTCCTGATATCCCGCTGCCTGCTGGTCTTCGAGCCCCGGGGCGATGTACAGCAGCGCTTGCCGGTCGAAATCGAAGGGCGAGTCGAGCAAAAGCTCCCGGGGGGCGTCCAGCCCGAGCCGGTTCTTGATGTAGGTGAAGCTGCCGGCGGACGAGAGCGTGGCCGAGGTGAGCACGACGGTGTCCGCCTTTCCGAAGAGGTCCTCCCGCAGCGTTTCCGCGACGTCGATGGGCGAGGCGACGAGCCGCAAGCGCTGGCCTTCCCGCTCCGCCCAGTAGACAAAGCCCTCTTCCTTCTGGCCCAGGTTCATGCGCACGGCGCCCGCGAGCGCCTGGGCGCGCGACGCAAAGGCCTTGATTTCGAGTTCTTCCTCGTGTGTCTCGGCAGTGACTTCAAGCAGCGCGTCGCGCAGTTCGAGCAGCGGCTCGCTCAAAATATCGGGCACGATGTTCCGCGTTCTCAGCCGGAGCACCGGCTCCTTCTGCACAAAGGGGTGGAGGTTTAAAAAAAAGTTTTCCGCGATGACCCGCAGCCCCTCGACCATGCCGCGGATGACCTGCACTTCCTGCCCTTGTGAAGTAAGCCGCGTGAGCAGGCCCTTGCGCGTCCGGTGGGAAAGAAGCGTGTCGAGGAGGTAGCGGGCGGAAGAATTAGAGATCTCGACGCCGAGATAGTCGGTTGCAACGCCCTCGACCTGGTGGGCCTCGTCGAAGATCACGACCTTATGAAACGGCAGGACGTTGCCGCCCGTTGCCATGTCCGCGAAAAAGAGGTGGTGGTTCGCGACGAGAATGTGGGCCTGCTGCTCGAACGCCTTGGCCTTCTGGTAGAAGCAGTCTTTATAGAACGAGCAATCCTTGCCGAAGCACAGGTCCGCCTGCCTGCAGGCCTTTGACCAGAGCGAGGCGGGAGGTTCGATAGCGAGGTCGCTCTTGAGTCCCGTGCGCGTTCTCGTGGACCACTCGAAGAGCCGGTTCAACGCCACAACCTCGGCCTGCTCGAAGAGGTCCGCCATGCGAAGCTGGTCGAAGCGTTTCAGACAGAGGTAGTTCTCACCGCCCACGCAGAGGGCGTAGCGGAAGTCGCCGAGCGTCTTCCGGAGAAAGGGCAGGTCCTTGTCCACGAGCTGCTGCTGCAGGGCCTTGGTGTAGGTAGCGACCACGGCGCGCTGGTTCGCTTCCCGGGCCCAGGCGATCACGGGCGCGAGATAGGCGAGGCTTTTACCCACACCGGTGCCCGCTTCCACGATCAAATGGGTCTTGTCCGCGAGCGCCTGCTCCACGGCATCGGCCATCTCGACCTGCTGGGGCCGATGCTCGTAGGCCTGCATGGCGCGGCTTATCATGCCCGCTTCACCGAAAAACTTGAGCGCTTTCATCAGGCGGACAGATTACCACGGCGCGAGGCGGGAAAGCAAATGGGAAAAAACCAAGGAGAATTTCAGGTCGTTTCGGATTTGCGGCTCTAAACAGAGCCGTCAAAGACTGTTTCAAAACTCAGCAGCTTATGGTATAGTAAAAAATCCCGCGCTTGTTCCACCGGACCTCATTATATATAGTGACAACGATGAAAAACCCCTTGAAAAGCGCTTATCCCCTTATTATTATCCTACTCATCGGCTGCATAGCAACCACCCTCGCCAGAAACGGTATATGGCACGACGACACTACTCTCTGGCACGATGTTGTTCAAAAAAGCTCCGTGAAACGGCCTGCCAAGCACGTTGCATATATCTACCAGGACATCGGCAGAGAACTTATCAGCAAGCATGAATATGACCTGGCCATCGAGAGGCTTCATACCGCGATCTCCCTCAAGCCCGACTATGCCAAGGCATATTACTTCCTGGGAACCGCTTACAATGGGAAAGGCGACTATGCGCAGGCAGTCGGCGCATTCGAGAAGGCAGCTGCCCTCGACCCCGATTTTAAACATATTCGCTTTGAACTTGGGCGTGCTTATGGCGAACTGGGCCGATATGATGATTCCATCAGAATGTTCAACGAAGTGATCAAAGCCCATGTCGACCCGGACCTTGATGCAGTTTACAATAACCTGGGGCTCTGCTATTTTCGGAAAGACGACTACCGCCGTGCGCTGGAGCAGTATGGCCGGGCCATCACGATTAATCCTTCATTTGCCGACGCTTACTTTAACCGCGGCGAGGCCTTTTATAAACTGGGGAAAATACGGAAGACCGTTGCGGACCTTGGAAAGGCATGCGACCTCGGTCTTGGAAAGGCTTGCCGGGTGAAAGAATTGATGACGATTCAACTGGAGGGCTCGCGGGAATAGTCCATTCGAAGGGCCTGTTGCGGGCGGATGACCTCGGCGCGAGGCGAAAAGCAAATGGAAAAAAATCCGCGAGAAACTTGTTCGGCGCTGTTTTTGTGGGGCTTTTTCAGCCTTTTTCTTGCACAAACCCGCCCAGTATGTTACTATGACGCCTCATAATGAGGATCGTGTGCAAGCTCATAGTTCTCTGGCTCCTGCTGCTGCCGCAGGGCGCCGCTTCCGGAGAAAAAGGATTAACGGTCAAGGGAGTGCGGTATTTTTCCTATGCCGCGTTTACGCGCATCGTGCTCGAACTTGACTCTGCCGCGCCCTACGTCCTCACCCGGACCGACGGAGGGCGGAGCCTCCTGCTCTCGGCTTACGATGGGCCCTTTGCGCTCAAAGCCCCGTTGCCGACCCTCCGCGACAGCGTGGTCAGCGGCCTGGAAGCGAAGGAAGACGCGGGAAGAACGTTTGTCGTTATCCGGCTCGACGCGGCGGCGGGAGAGGTTAAGGATTTTGTTCTGCGCGGGCCGGACCGGATCGTCATCGATATCGCGAAAGGGACGGCCCCGGCCCCGCTGCCCCAGCCCGGCAAATTGCTGGTGATCGTCCTCGATGCGGGCCACGGCGGCAAAGACACAGGTATAGTGACGGCGCAGGGCCAGGAGAAGACGCTTACCCTGGAACTGGCGCAGGCCATTCGAAAAGCTTTACAGAAGAACCCGCGAATCAAAGTGGTGCTGACCAGGGAAAAGGACCAGGCTCTTTCGCTTGACGAGCGCGCGGCGGTAGCGAACGCCGCGGGCGCAAATATTTTCGTGAGTATCCACGCTGCGCCGGGGAGCGTGGACCGGGTGTTTATCGAGGACCCCGATGAAGACGCGGATGCTCAGGCCGCCAGGCCGGCGAGCAGGGACTTTTTCGGGTTCGAGGCCGGCAGCGAGCTCCAGGAAACCCTTTGGGGCAGGCAGCAAGCGGGCCATGCCAGGGAAAGCGGCGCTCTGGGAAGAAAGATCGTGCGAGCTCTCAGCGGCGTAGCAAGCGCAGAACCGGTGCAGGCGCCGCTCGCCGCTTTCAAGCCGGTGGACGCCGCCGCGATCCTTATAGAAGCAGGCATGGCGGGCGACCGGTCAAAAACGGCTGAGGCTGTCGCGAGAGGAATCGAACAGGATGTCAGAGAAAGCCGATAGGAGTGCCGGGGGAAGCCGGCCCCTGCTCTGGACGGCGGCCGCGCTCGTGTGCGTTGCCGCGGCGGCGGGAGCTTACCTTTGGCAGCGCGTGCGCGTTCCGGCCTCGCCTCAGCTTTCCGCGCAGCCGCCCGTTACGCAGGCGGCGCGAAGCGTTGAACCGGTGTTGTTGACGTTCTACTATCCGATGAACGGAGAACTTGTCCTGGGGCAGGTCCCGGTCAAACGCCAGCCGGATGCGCAGTCGCAGGCGCGCGAGGCGCTCTCGGCGGTCCTCGCGGACCAGCGCATTCAACAGTCGGCCCTCCTGAGAGAGGTGAAACTCAGGGCGTGTTATCTCGATGCTTCGGGCGCGGCATACATCGACCTCGCGCCCCTTTCGCAGAACGGCGTCAAAGCGTCCGCGTGGGAAGAGTTGCTGGCACTCTACGGTATCGCGGACACCCTGATCCAAAATTTCGAGGAGGTCAAGCTGGTTCGGTTTCTCATAGACGGCAAAGAGGCGCAGACCCTCGCGGGCCACATCGATCTATCGAGGAAGTTCGAAAAGCGGATGGACCTGGTGAAGCAATAGCTTGAGAGAGAAAACGGCTCGTAAGCTCTGAGCATTTTAATAAAAGTAAGTAACAAAAAACGTAAAGGCTTTGACACGGATAACGGCTGATAAGGGCCGAGGAAAAACCAGGACACTGATTTTTTCTTAAGGGCGGTTTAAATTCGTATTTAGGATTTTGTAAAACATGCAAAAAGCGATCGGCATATTCGATTCCGGCATCGGCGGACTCACGGTGCTCAAGGAAATCGTGGCGAAGCTGCCTGACGAGAACATCATCTATCTCGGTGATACGGCGCGGGTCCCCTACGGCATTCGCTCCGCCGAAACGGTGACGCGCTACAGTTTCGAGAACACGCGGTTCCTGCTCTCCCAGGAGATCAAGATGCTTGTGATGGCCTGCAACACCGCTTCGGCGATCAGTCTCGACGCCGTGAAAAAGGAATTCCCTCTGCCCGCCATCGGCGTGCTCGAACCGGGGGCGCGCGCGGCGGTAGCAGCGACGAAAACGCGCAGGGTGGCCGTGATCGGCACCGAGGCCACGATCAGGAGCGGTGCCTACGAAAAGGCGATCAAACGGCTGGCGTCCGATATAGAGGTCCACAGTCTTGCCTGCCCGCTCTTTGTCCCGCTGGCCGAAGAAGGCTGGACCGAAAACGCCGTTGCGCGGCTGGTCGCTGAAACGTATCTCGCGCAGCTCCGCGGCAAGAACATCGACACGCTCGTGCTCGGCTGCACCCACTATCCCTTGCTTAAGACCGTGATCAGCGAGGCGGTAGGAGCGGGCATTATGTTGATCGACTCGGCCACGGAGACGGCGAAGGAGGTCGCGGAGGTGCTGGAAAAACTCAAATGGCGCGGAAACGGGAAGGGCGAGGGCATCCGGAAATATTACGTGACCGATACCCCGGCGCGCTTCGAGAATATCGGACGACTTTTCCTGGGGGCTTCCTCCCTGCGTGCGGAGCAGGTAAACGTAGGAGGTATGTGATGGAACCGAGGCTGATAAATCAGGACCCCTTGCACCGGATGAGCAGCGCGAGACTCACCGAAGTGAACGCGGTGAAAAAGGAATGCGTTTCCACGAGGAAGAAGCTCCGCAACTACCTGCGTGGCCACCTCTTTTTTTTCCAAAAAAACCGGGTTGAGCGGCACCTCAGGTCTTGTTCGGTCTGCGCGTCCGTGTGCCAGTCACTCAGGTGGGAGGAAGAAACCCGGCAGATTATGAAGGAACTCAGCCCTCCTGGGCGGTTGGGACACCGCGTCAAGGTGGCGCTCTCGGGGGCCGGTCGGCTGAAGAAGCTTCTGTACCGGCCGCTCTGGCTTGCAGTGCTCGCCTGCGTCGCTATTATTGTCGTTATAAACGTTTCGACGCAAAAGCGGGATATCGAAATAGAGAGTCTCGAAAAATCCCTGCCCCTGGCCACGGTTGCCGCTCTGCCCGCCGCTTCCGGGCCGACGACGACCGCCGTCCCTCCCCCGCTGCCGGCAGCGGGGGCTCAGGCCGCTCCGTCCCCGCCCGTTCGCGTCCAGAAGATACCGGCGGCGGAGCCGCTTGCAATCACGATCACCCCGGAAAACGAACAGTCGGCGCTGCGCCGGATCAATGAGGCGTTACGCGGTTTCCGCGCGCTCCGGAACCAGAGATTCACCGATACGGAGCGGCAGCTCTCCGGGACTCTCCCGGCGCGGGAGCTGCTTGCCTTGTTCGATCGCATCGAATCAGCGGGGAAAGTGAACTATAGCCGCAAGCGCTTCGATTCCTTTCCGGCGGCGCAGTCCATCCCCTTTGTGCTGAAGTTGAAACGCGCGCCCGCGCCGGCCGCGCAGAAACTTTCAGTCGCTCCGCCGGCGGTTCAGCCTTCATCGGCGCAAACTCAGACCGCAACACCCCCGGCCGCGGAGCGGTCAAATCCATAAACGAACGGACGTTCTTCGATCATGTCTCCTGAAGCTGCATACCGCGAAACCATAGAGTATCTCTTCGCGCTCCAGAAGCACGGCATCAAGCTCGCGCTGGCCAACAGCGAGCGGCTCATGGAGCTCATGGGCCGCCCCGAGGGGCGCTTCAAGTCCGTTCATGTGGCCGGTACGAACGGAAAAGGCTCGACTTCGGCGTTCATCGCGAGCGTGCTTCGGGCGGCAGGATATCGCGTGGGACTCTACACGTCGCCGCACCTTGTGGATTTCACGGAACGCATCCGGATCAACGGCGAACCGATCTCCGAAGCGAAGGTCGTCGAGCTCGCGCGGCGCGTGCGCGAAGGGTATGAGCGCGGTGCGCAGTCCATCCGCAGCTCCTTGAACCCCACTTTTTTTGAAGTGACCACGGCCGTCGCATTCAGTTACTTTGCCGAAGAAGGCGTGGACCTTGCCGTGATCGAGGCAGGCATGGGAGGGCGGCTCGATTCAACGAACGTCGTTACGCCGCTTGTGTCGGTGATCACGAATATCGATCTTGAGCACATGGAGTTTCTCGGAAATACCATCGAGCGTATCGCGGCGGAGAAGGCGGGCATCATTAAGCCCGGGATTCCCGTGGTCACGGGGGCGACGCAGCCCGAGGCTGTCGCGGTGATCGAACGGGTGGCTGCGGATAAAGGCGCGCACGTGCTCCTGCGAAACCGCGATTTTCGAGCCGAACGTCTCGTCTCCGGTCGAGAACAGGTTTTTAATTACCAGGGGACCAACACGGCATATAAACAGCTCCGGCTCGCTTTACCGGGCGGCTATCAGGTGGAGAACGCCGCTCTCGCCGTAGCCGCCATCGAACGTGTGCGCGCCGCGGGCGTTGACGTCGATGAAGCGGCGCTGAGGTCGGGCCTTGCGCAGACGCGCTGGGAAGGCCGCCTCGAGCGGGTCGCCCAAAACCCTGACGTCTACCTCGATGGCGCCCACAATCCGGCGTCGGCGAAAATGCTCGCCGGAGCCGTCCGGGAGATGCGACCCGAATATGAGAGGGTTGTTCTCGTTCTCGGGATCCTGGGCGATAAGGACTACCGCGGGATCATCGCGGAGCTTGTGCCATTGGCGGACCATGTCATCGTGACCAAGCCGGAATACGCTCGGGCCATGGACCTTTCCCTCCTTGCTGCGGAAGCAAGGCTGCTGCACGGCTCGGTAGAGCCGGCGGCGACCGTGGCCCTGGCGATCGCGCGAGCGCGGGAACTGGCCTCCGTAGGCGACCTGGTCCTCATTACCGGTTCGCTCTACATAGTGGGAGACGCGCGCGCCGAGCTCGTGGGCCGTCAGAGCAAAGCGTTGTCCGGACTCAAGGGATAAGAAAGGCCGCGCGTTATGGGGAGAGCGATGCGCGACGGCAATCAGGCGGCTCGAAGCGACATGATCAAACAGATAACGGCCTCTCTATTTTTTTTCTGTGTATGCTTCGGGCTATTCCTCGGAGCGCCGATCCGCGCGCGCGCCGAAATAGTGTCCGGGAAAATCCCCGTGACCGTGAACGCGGACCACCTCGACTATGACCGGACCAACGACGTGTACGTCGCCGTGGGCCATGTCCATGTCGAGCAGGAGGGCATGAAGCTCGAAGCGGAAAAGATGGTCCTGAACAATAAGACCGGCGAGGCCGTCGCCGAAGGCAATGTGTATCTGCAGGACAAGGGCGACGTAATCCGGGCCGATCGTCTGCAGATCAACGTCAACACGAAGGCCGGCGTTATTTCCCACGGCAGCATGTTCATGAAAAAGGACAACCTGCACGTGAACGGAGAAACGATCGAGCGGAAATCGGAGAACGTCTATCACGTCGAGAAGGGAACATTTACGACGTGCGATGCAAGCGAGTGGTACCTCAAAGCGGACGAAATAGACGTGGACATGGACCGGTACGCCACCGGAAGGGGGGTGTCGTTCAATCTGTCGGGTCTCCCCGTGCTGTACACGCCGTACCTGCTTTTTCCCGTCCGGAGGCAGAGCGGTTTGCTGATGCCTGAACTGGGGTACAGCAGCAAGGACGGCTTCCTGATGAAAAACTCCATTTTTTGGGCCATTTCAGAAGCTCAGGACGCGACGCTGTATTCCGACTATCGAGCGCATTTCGGGCACGGGACAGGGATAGAATACCGTTATGTGAACTCGCGGGATTCCGCGGGCCAGCTTTTTTATAACTACTTCGATATGTTCGATCGGTTCCGGGTGCCCAGCGCGCCCTCCGCCCGTTGGCAGCTTCTCTTCAAACACGACGAGGAAATCGCCGACGACCTCTCGTTTCGAGCCGATATCAATCTGGTGAGCGATTTCGCGTATTTCACCGACATCGAGCAAAAATTGGAATTGCGGTCGCGGCCCTACCTCGAGTCGAACCTTTTTTACATAGAACGATGGGACGCCGCGTCGCTCAATCTCCTGGGGCAATATGCCGTCGATCTCACGCGGAAAAGCAACGAAAATGCGGTCCAAAAGCTTCCCGAGCTGCGCTATAACGTGTACGAAGAAAGGCTCGCGGGCCCCCTCTATCTGAACGTTGAAGGGAAAGCGACCAATTTTACGGTTCCGGGAGGAAATAACGTCATGCGCGCCTATTTCGACCCGCGTCTCTCTGCGGTTATCGGAAACGGCCTGACCCTGACGCCCCGGGTGGGCGGCCGCGCTGTTTTCTACGATCAGAGCGCCACGTCATCGGAACCGGTGAGCCGGACGTACTCCTATGCCGGCGCGGATCTGAACGCTCGAATTTCCAGCATTTACGGGACAGACGGAGACGAGGGGATCGGCCGAATCCGGCACTCGATCGAGCCGACGATCTCCTACACATATATTCCACGGATCGACCAGACCGACACCCCGCAAGTCGACGCGCTCGATGCTGTATCAGCGCAAAACACCGTGGATGTCTCCCTCATCAACCGGCTTACCGCGCACTACAAGGACCCGTCGGGTTTCAAGAGTTTTGACTTGATGGTTTTCAGGGTCTCGGAAGCGTACGATTTGAATAAGGCGCGGAGCTCGGATACCGCGATTTCCTCGCAAGCCCGCTCGCAGATCAACGGCGAGCTGTATCTGAAAACGCCGAAGCTCTTGACCATCTCCGCGATCGAAAGCTACGATACCTATACTCACTCGCTGACGTCCTCCTCCGAGAGCCTCGCGATAACTGGGGAAGCGGTCCGTTTCAATGTTACCCGCCAGTACCTCCGCAATCCGGAAACAAGGTACCTGATCGGCGGCGGCGGATATACGGCGGGAAAATGGGACGTGAACGTCCAAATCTGGCGCGACTTGGTGCAGGAGTTGACGACTCAGCAGGAGTATAAGCTGCATTACGCGTCTCAATGCTGGGGACTCGGCATCGTCTTCACGAAAAAGCCCGGCGAGACGCAGTATTTGGCAACATTCGAGCTCAAAGGGCTCGGCGCCGTAAAATTCTAGGGGGTGCGATGGCCGACGAGATCATTGTGTTGATTACCGCGGGTGATCCCGGGGAGGCCGCGAAGATCGCCGAAGCTCTGGTGAGCGAGCATATTGCCGCCTGCGTGAACATCATACCCGAGGTGCGGTCAGTATTTTTTTGGAACGGCAAGACCGAGCATGCGCAGGAAGTTCTCCTCATTTGCAAGAGCAGGCAGGAGCTCCTGGACCGGTTGATCGCCCGGGTGAAGACGCTTCATTCGTACAGCGTGCCGGAGATTATTGCTTTGCCGATCGTTTCCGGATCGCGGCAGTACCTCGATTGGGTGCGGCAAAGCACGCACGGGTGATTGTGTAACATATTGAAAAACTAGAAAAATTATTTCAACAAAAAATAATAAGCTCTTGACAGGAGCGAGAGCTTTGTGCTAACCTGTAAACGGTTGTCTGCGCCTTTTTTCCGGAGGTATGATGAAGGCTCGTAAGTCCCGAAATATCAAAAAGAAAGAGTATTTCACCGTCATGTTTCTGCCCGGTCCGAATGCCCGGGTGAGGACCCTCTCTGTCTCCAAGTCCGTCATAAAATCTGTCTTTTTAACGCTTGCGGCTGTTTTCGCCCTTACCGTTTATCTGGTCTACGAATACAACGATGTAAAAGGTAAAGTATGGGAACTGCAATCGCTTCGCGAGGAACTCAAGCAGCAGAAGGCCCAGGTACAGGGCTTCGCGCTCAACCTTCTCGATTATAAGCGCCAGATGTTTCTGCTTCGGGACCTGGACACGAAGCTCCGTCGTGTCGTAAGCCTCGGCCCCCGCGATAAGGCCCAGCAGGTGCTCGGCATCGGCGGACCGGACGAACTCGGTTTGCAAAACCTGACAACGATGGGCGAGAAAAAACAGGAAGAGGCGCTGAAGGAGATGCACCAGGAGCTTACCCAGCTTAAGGGCGCCGCGTCCAAGCAGGAAACTAGTCTCCAGATGCTCATCGAATACTTTGAAGACAAACGTTCGCTGTATGCTTCGATCCCCTCGGTTTGGCCCGTTCGCGGATGGGTCACCTCGCCGTTCGGTAACAGGACGTCTCCCTTCAGCGGGATAATGAAATTTCACGAGGGGATGGATATCGCGGCCCAAACCGGCGTGCCTGTCATGGCGCCTGCGGACGGCGTTGTAATCAGGGCCGGGTTCGGCTCGGGTTACGGCAACATG